>JABDBQ010000007.1 GCA_013288555.1 Bacteroidota bacterium
TCAATTTTGGTTGTGCTCTGTCCTTCTGAATAGAACCTGAGATCACACAGGTCGCCTTCAATAACCAAAGTTGGAATTCCCAGTTTTTCAGTAATTCTCTGTGGCATTCCAAATCTTGAATTAGAATTGTTTGCACAGGTTTTGGCGTCATGAAATATCATACCGTCAATAGCAAAATCCTCAACAAGATGTGCGAGAATCCTTTCCTTTGCTGCTTCGCTCCGGTTAATGAAAATTTCGGCATAAGCTCTGGCAGACGATTCGAAAGGATATTGAGGATCAAATGAATCAAATACCCAGCTATTGCAATAAGTTGAAGCAACAACAGCAGTATTATTGGCTATAAAAAGATCAGACAGGTTTCTGAGTTTGCCCCAAATTGGCATACCATCCCAATAAAGTCTTACTTTTTCATTTTCAAGAAAACCAACGTTGTTTTTGACGTTTTCTGTTAACTCAGCAAGAAGTGCGGTATAATAATCCCAAGCTGCCTGGGTACCTCTCAAGACTACAATCGGTCCCATATGAATAGTTGCATCAAAAAAACTGATTGGTGAGGGAGTAGACCTTGCCGTCCATAATACCTGTTTCCAAAGATCTGTTGCTTCTTTACTAAGCCTCAGTGTTTCCCTGAAACGATCAATATCGAATTTCATCCCGCTTATCTGTTCGCAAATTGGAATCATTCTCTTGTACTGGGCAGAAATATCATCAATAATTTCCTGGGTTATTTCATCAAGATGGCGAGGTGGTGTAATTCCCAAAACCGGGACATTGAATTCAGTTCCAAAATAATTAAACCAGTCCTGCACTTCACGGCATTGATTGGTAGAATATACAATAAGGTCAGGCCTTGGCGGGCCGGCCAGTCCATAATGGTCTGATAAAGGTGTCTGGTTTTTAAGATATGAACCTATATCTGCAGTGAGGTATGAACAGATATCGTTGGAATACCCAAGTTTTGAAGATTCGGGAATCAGATCGCCGGCAGTTCTTGTTGCTCCCAATAGTGCACCGTGATTTTCAGGAAAATGAACTTCAAATCCAAAGGAGCGTAATAGTTCTGCAGGACCAACGCTTGTGCACCACACGATTTTCTTATTTGAGTCTTTCATTCCCTGGAAATAATTATTCATCACTTCCTTCAATAGCCTGGATGTTTGTATTTTATACATGGTTATGAATACTATTTATTTTTTTTAAATTTTAATTCTTGCATCAACGACATAGGCGGCATTTTCGAATGCAATGACAGGATTCAGGTCCATTTCCTTTATATCAGGATTATCCTGAATCAATTGAGACAATCGCAAAAGAATTTCTATCACTTTATTTTTATCAATCGGTTTTTCGCCTCTCAGGCCATCCAATAGTTTTGACATCCTGATTCCGGTTATCATTTCCCCGGCTTCGACTTCAGTGATCGGCACAATTTTGAAATTCACATCTTTGAGGGCTTCTACATAAATTCCACCCATGCCAAACATGATAAGATGCCCCAGTTCCCGTTCGGCATTTATACCAGCTATCAATTCTTTACCACCCGGAAGAAATTTCTGCACTAAGAATTTAAGGTCAGGGGGATTGAATTTGTTTTTCATCCCTATTACTGCATTTCTTACCTCATCATCATTTTTTAAATTTATGGCGACACCACCCAGATCACTTTTATGCACAAGGGTTTCAGAATCAGCTTTTATAGCAACCGGGTAACCGATTTCATAAGCCGCTGAGATTGAGGTAGAAACATCATTCGAAATCCTCCATGACGGAACCGGAATTCCATATAGTGATAAGAGATAATAACATTGTGCCGCTGTCAGAAATTCTTTTCCTGAAGATTTTGCTTCACTAATTATAGCTGCCGCCTGTATTTGATCAACGTCGTCAAAAACGACAGGTAATCCTATTTCTCTTTCTTTTAGTTTATGATATTTATAAAGGGCTCCCAGTGCCTTGGCTGCGGCAGTAGGGAAGGGGTAACAGGGAACCCCTCCATCCTGAAGTATTTTTGCTGTAACCTGAAAACGTTCCAGGCTCATGTTGGTCATAAAATTGCAAACTATGGGCTTGCGCTTCAGTTTATTAACTTCTACGATCTGGCGGGCCACCTCATCCGTGTCCGTAAAAGGAGCAGAAACAAAATTGATATATATACTATCTATCTGGTCTTCATTTAATAATACCTCCATTGCACTTCTGAAATGTTGCCCGCCTCCGGTGGCAACTACATCTATGGGGTTACTAATTGTTGCTTCAGGAAGCATGGTTTCTTTCAGGATATTTTTAGCCCGGTCACTCAATGCCGGTATCTGTAATCCGGCACTTACAAGTTCATCTGTAGCAATAACAGCCGGTCCTCCCGTATTTGTAATGATTCCAACACGATTCCCTTTTGGGATTGGCTGGGTAGCAAATACCATTGCAGCCTTGCACATATCTTCTTCATCACGAAAAGCGAGTATTCCCGT
Organism: Bacteroidota bacterium; assembly: GCA_013288555.1. Taxonomy (GTDB): domain Bacteria; phylum Bacteroidota; class Bacteroidia; order CAILMK01; family CAILMK01; genus JABDEJ01. The sequence goes on from JABDBQ010000007.1 coordinate 2,472, forward strand.
CTTTTCAAAAATCAACTCTGTAGCTATATCAGCTCCAGCCAATGACCCCGTATGTGAAGCTGCGGCTTTTGCACCTTCTTCCGTACGTCCGGCTTTCATTGCAAGTATTGGCTTTTTACGGGCAACGATTTTTGCAGTTTCCATGAAATCCCTTGGGTCTGCAAATCCTTCAGTATATAATATAATAGCTTTTGTCCCTTCATCTTCACCGTAATAGCGAATAACTTCAGGAATAGAAACATCACAGGCATTGCCATTTGATGCATACATGCGCATACCAATATTAAGGTCGAAAAGGCTTTGCATGATGAATGCTCCGACACCACCACTCAATGCAGCAATGGAAATGCCCCCCGGTTCTGGGAAGGTGAAGGTAAAGTCACAATATGCTTTCAGAGCCGGGTCTGTATTGATAATTCCCTGGCAGTTGGGTCCGAAAATCCGTACGCCATATTCTTTCGCTTTAGCCAGAAATGCATTCTGCAAAGCCATTCCTTCTTCGCCCATTTCGCTGAATCCAGCGGAGTTAATGATCACCGCTTTAATGCCTTTTTTTCCGCAATCTTCTATGATCTGAGGTACAAATTTTGATGGGATGATGACATGTGCAAGATCGATCTCCTCAGGTACGTCGAAGATTGTTGGATAGGCCTTTAAGCCCCGAACTTCAGGTTCTTTAGGATTGATGGGATAGATGGAGCCAGTATATCCGTAGTATAACAGGTTTTTAATAATGACATTGCCAATGGACAGTTCTTTAGTAGAAGCGCCGATAATGGCAATTGACCTTGGTTTAAAGAGTGCATCAAGTTCTGATATTTTATTTATTGATGCTTTATCTACGTCTATTTCCATTACTTATAATATCAATATAATTTACAGCTATTCAATATTATGCTTCACTAATTACCAGTTTTTTTTCGAGCAATTTCAAATGCCTGTATCCACCCCATAATGCCGCACCGATTGCTCCGGCATAGCTACTGTCAGGATGCGATTTTATTTCAAATGCCTTGCCGGTTTCTTTCAATTGTTCTTCCATTGCCTGAATTAAACCCTTATTCATAGCCATTCCTCCAGTCAGAATGATTGGTGATTCAGCCCGTAAAGAACTTAATAATTTAATGACACGGCTGGCAATAGAAAGATGTATCCCTTTAATAATATTCGGAGTAGATATTCCTCTTGATACCATGTTAATAACATCTGTTTCAGCTAATACAGCGCAAATACCTGATGAAACCTCAGGGTCATTGGATTGTAATGATACTTCGCCAACTTCTTCAATGGAAAGCCCAAGATATCGTGAGATATTTTCGACAAACTGTCCGGATCCAGATGCACATTGTCCGGTCATTTTATAATCCTGAACTCTTGCTCCATCGGTAATTTTTATGGCCCTTACATAAAATGCACCGAGGTCAAGAACGGTCCTTGCATCCGGGTAAAAGAAATTTGCCCCTCGTGCATGTGTTGTCATGCCATAAAAATGACCTCTCTTTCTTTTAACAAGATCGCCTTCTCCGGTTGATGCAAGATACGCCACGTCTTCATACTTGAGGTTTTGCTTCTCAAGCATGCTATTTATCATTTCATCTGCAAGTTGCGTAGGATTTCGTTTTCGGATCTTTTCTGTTTGTTTGTCTAAAAGTTTCGGATCGTCTGAATAATCCATCAACACAAGTTTGATAAAATTGCTTCCTACATCGATGCCCATTGTATAAATTGGGGTTTCCATATCTTTTTATTTTAAAACTTAAATTTCTTCTACTTCTGCTTTGGCTTTTTTCGCTGATGGGAGATCAGCCTTAATGTTTCTTCTGGCGAACATAGCTCCTCCCAAAGCACCCATAAAAATGGAATCGTGATGAATATTTATTTTGATCTGATCACCATAGTTTTCTCTTACGAGTTGAGACAGGTATTTTACAACAGCTGGGTTCCTTGCAACACCACCTGTAAATGTAAATTCATTGAATACACCGCCTGAACGTGCAATAAGCGACATAGCCCTCAGGATAATGGCTTTATGCAATCCGCCAAGGATATCTTCACGTTTTTCACCGAGGTTGGTTAATTCCCTTAATTCTGCTCCAGCGAAGACTGTACATGTAGAACATATCGTTACTTCTTTTTCGGCCTGCATGGCCATCGGTCCAAGCTCATTAAGAGATATGCTCATTTCATCTGCGATATATCCGAGGTATCTGCCACAACCTGCTGCGCATCGGTCATTCATCTGAAAACTGGTTACCAGTCCGTATTTATCCACCTGTATAGCTTTAGTGTCCTGTCCTCCAATATCAAGAACTGTTCTGGTTTCAGGGAATACTGCATGAGCACCAAAGGCATGGCACAGAATTTCAGAGCGGATGCAATCTTCAGGGAATGGCAATAAGGCTCTGCCATAACCGGTTCCGGTCATATTGGCAATATTGAATTCAAGATTGGCAACTTCATCTATATGTTCACGAAGCGTTTCAGATACATTCCTGAAATTACCTTTTAGAAGGTTCATTTCAGCATCGAAATTGATGCTTTTATCTCCTGCTGCAACCTCTGGCAGTTTTTCATATTTTTCAGCAAGAATATCCATTGCCTCATGGATCAATTCCCCGAAATTGAAGTCAATGACAACATTCTCAGCAACTGTGATGCTTTTGTCCCATACCGTCATAAGTGGCTCAAATAAAGCCATGTCCAGTTTTGAAACTTCTTCATTGTACTTTTCTGAAACGATATCGCGGAAGAACTGATTTTTAGAACCCAGGTTACCGAAAAGATATTCATTCTTAATAAGTGGTTCTATGGTCTGAAAGATATGTTTTACTTTATCCTTGACGCGTTCGATTTGTTCACCATGAAAATAGCTTTCAATGGCATTCATCATTTCGCCCTTCAGGTTGTCAAGGCGTTTTTTAAATTGTTCATATTGAAAGACCGTTTCAAGATCATCAATGTAACGCCCATATTCAGGCTTAAGATTTATTTCCGCCTCAAGTTTTTTCTTCATAATGGAAAAGCGAGCGTTGTAAATGGCTTCCATTCTTGCGATTTCTGTTGCAACAGAATAGTTTGCTCTTGTGTTCGTGATTCCGCGACCTATAATCTCATCATCTTCATTAATAATCACAGCTTTTGAAGTAGTTGAGCCTAAATCTATACCGATATAATATTTATTCATAATTCTTTGAATTTTATATATTTATGCAATTGCTTCTGAAGTTTCCTGTGCCAGAATAATTTTACGTTGTTCAAGCATCTGGAAATAAGATTCAAGCCGGTTTTTAATGTTTGCATATGAGAAATATCGTGGATCAACCAGGTCACTTTCTATGAAGCCAACGGGTACACCGAGGCGTTGTTCAATTTCACGCATGATCATTAACTGTCCTGCAGAGAATGAGTTACAGCTTTTTATGGAATTGATTAAAAAACCATCTGCTTTATATTCCGTCACATAATCGGCTAAAAGATTTACCCGTTGTGGAAGATTTAAATTGGTATAGCATCCCATGCAGTATTTTGCAAGACTTTCCAGCGGATGTTCAGGGTCATGCCTGAATCCGAGATCATAAACACCTCCAACTTTAGTGTAGGATGATGCTACAATCACAGCACCCATGTCATAGAATATTTTCCAGAATTCACGGAAGTTGGTCCAGTTTGGAGGACCTTCTACAACCAGCCTGAATTTTTCTTCTCTGAGCTCGCCTTCAGGGGTTATCGGGCCCAGGCCCAATCGCATCCGTTCCTGGACTTCGTTCCAGAGCTCAGTATAGTATTCTACGGCTTCCTCTGTTCCTCTGAAAGCGGTAAAAATTGGTCCTATATAATATACACCTGCAAAGTAGGCATCTATAGGACTTGGCACATGTTTGGCGCTTTCCAGAACTTTAACAAGAAGATCTTCCGCTTTGGCAGAATTTACCATCATTTTGGAAAGCCTTTCAGGATCATATTTTTTACCCGAAACCATTTCCATTTTCGGTATCACATCAGTTTCCATCTGTTTAACCATATATGTTATCTGGTCTTCGGTTATTTTGCCATCTTCCTGGTAGGGCGTATGCAACATGGCCACAGGCACATTTGGATATAATTTTTCCAGGTTTTCAAACCATTTCATAAAAGTGAAACAGCCTGTATAGCTGAGTAACAGAAGATCAGGCTCAGGCATTTTTTCACCTGTCGGACCAATATTACCATTGAGCATCATGCCGATATCGCATTTGACATAAGTGCATACATCCTCTGAAAAACCTATTTTTTCTGCATCACGGATATAGGATGCTGATTTTTTCCGCATACCGCTTTGCAATGCATTGATTTCAGGATAAACAGGTAGCATGTCGAATGACAAAATCAATTCAGTCACATTACCAGGTACAAAAGTGTAAACCACTTTTTTACCGTTTTCTTTAGCAGTACTTAATTCGGTAAACAGCTTTGCAAGCATGTCTTTCTGGATTATCATGCTTTTTTCTTTTATCGCCTCTTTCGGATTGCTCATATTTATTTCATTTTTAGGTTTTTACGTCCTGTAATTATGTTAAGCCCAGAGTTTTATTGAATCTGAAAACGTACCTGCCTGTTCTTTAATGACTTTAAACTGGCCTGTATTTTCGTGATATTGAAAGTTTATATGCGGTATTCCAGCGGCATCACAGGCTTTTTGCAATTCAGGACGATCTAGCAAAGCGGGGTCGCAAAAACTTGCGGCACTAAATATTACGCCGTCTGCATTTCTTCTATGAACCTGTTCTACAAGACGTGCACCTTTCGGATTTCCAACATCATAAACCGATGAAGAAAAAGTGCTTTGATTAAGGAAAGCTGTAACCATTGCTTCTAATGGATCATCAGTATTGTCATCGATATCTCCAATTGTCCATCTTGATCCAAGCAATAAGTCATCATCAACAATATAGCAGCCAGCCATCTCGATAGATTTGATCAATCCTACAGGGGGTTGTTCACAAAATGAACCATTGATAACCACCCTGATATTATCCATTGGCTCGCCCCGTTCTTTTTGTAACTGATCAAGAACCTGTTCAAGCATTTCATTGTGTTCTTCAACCGGGATTACCATACCCGCTCTCAGGATATAATAAGTTTCAAGGGCTGACAAGCGCCATGGAAATTCCTGCCTGATAGCATAAATTTCCTCGATAAGTCTTCTGTTTATATTGAAAAGTCTGATGGAATTATTCAGATCTTCAATTGAAGCATGTTGTCTATTGATTTTGCGGATGTCCTCCATCACTTTATCGAGTTCCTGTCGATAGAATATCCCGCCTACCTTAGAATTAAAATTTTGAGGGTAATCAAAATATCTTTGAAAGTTGCCTTTGCCGGCAAGTTTGAACATGCCTGAAAGATTTCGGATACAATCGCAAGTGGCAGGGAAAACAAATCCATCAAATTCGTTCAGACTTCCGTCGAGTCCCATTTCAATAATGCCACGTGGGAGGTGACATATATATGATTGATAATAGGCATCTCCGCGTATAATTTGTTTGCGGTCACCGGCTCCGAAAATTCCAACTGCCAATCCATTCATAGCATGAACTATTTCCCTGGGGAAATAGATGGGGAGGTACCCAACCAATACTCTGTATTCATTTTTTGATTTCCAATGCTTTGCGTATCTGAAATTTAGGTCGAATGCAAGGTTTGAACATTTATCAGTGATCTCGTTAATTGTTTCCATCCCTTTTTATATTTTTATCACGGCAGTAATTGATTGCAAATGAACCCACATTTATTCGCAAAAAGAATGATTCAAATCATGTATTGCCCTGATTTAGATCAGGTTTATTGCTATATTCAGAATTGGGTAGCATAACAAACAGTCCTTTAAAGCTGCTGGATTTATAGAGCTGAAGTTTGAAATAGATAGCTATTAATTTATCAATGATGTATCAATTAAGCCCCGGACATTTATTGGTTTATAGATAGATTATTTTGTTTAATTATATCTTCAGAGAAGTCCCATAGCTCTTTTCCAATTCCAGGCAAATCTGCAATGGGATTATATCTGGCCTTTTTTTTTCTTACGAAATAACCGCCAGATATTTTTGTTAATTCAGGTGCCGTTGCCAGATATACAGGTGTTTCAGCTCCTTGCTCAACGGGGATATTGAACAAACATTTGATGCTCCAAAGAATCTTAAATAGTCCATTATTATCATTCATCCCAATATTTGTTACTACATCACCTGGATGTGCTGCATTTATAGTTACGTTTGTCCCTCTAAGTCTTTTCTCAAGTTCTTTTGTAAAAATGACAGTCATTAATTTTGAATTGGAATAAGCCTGTAATCCATTGTAGATCCTGTTTCTGAAATCATAATTCCCAAGATCTATTTTACCTATTGATTGATTTCTTGAGGAGACAATTATGATTCGTCCCTGATCTGCATTCATTAGTTTAACAAGAAGAAGATTAGTAAGATAAAACGGAGCAAGAAAGTTCACGGCATAAGTCATTTCAATGCCAGCTTCATTATATTGTTTTTTTAAAAAGAAATTGCCTGCATTATTGATTAATACGTCTATGTGCCCATAAGCTTTTCCAAGATTTTCTGTGAGTTGCCTTATCTGAATCAGTGAACTCAAGTCTGCAAGAAACAAGTCTATTTTATTTGACCCTGAAATTTCTTCAATTTCTTTTTTTGCTATTTGACCGCGCTGTTCATTTCTGCAAACCATGGCTATTCGCGCACCTTTTGTGGCTAATTGCCTGGCTATTTCTTTACCAATTCCATTACTGGCACCTGTTATTACACAAATCTTATTTTTCATTTTTCAGATAAATGCAAGGAGATCCAAAAGAACTTAAAAAGGATATAAAATACTACAAATGAGGATCAGATTTGCTTTATATAGCATCTTCTGCGTTTGTGTTTTCTGCTGTCAAAATAATTCCACAAAGACTGAACTCTTGTATTATCTTCAAGTTCATGATGAGCCTCCGCTACTTTTATTCCGCTTTGCTGGCATTGTTTGGTAAGTTCAACCATAAGTAAGGAGTTTACGCCTTTGTTCTGGTATTTTGGATGAACACCAATGAGGTACAAATCAAGTCTGTCATTTTTTTTCATTGCTTTCATCAATCTTAAAAATCCGAATGGAAATAGCTTGCCATTAGATTTTTTGAGCGCATATGATAAACTAGGCATTGATATACCAAAGGCTACTAATTTTTTATTCTCATCAACAACCAGTATGACAAATTCATGTCGAATAAATCCGAAATATTGTTTGATGTATGATTCTATTTGGGATTCTGTTAGTTCTGTAACCCCATAAAGATGTGCATAAGTGATATTGAGTAAATCAAAGATCTCGTGTGTATATGGCAACAGGTCTTTGCGTGATTTGGTTTTGACAACCTCTAGTTTGTATTTTGATTTAACAATTTCGGCAATGCGAGTTACTTTCTCCGGAATTTCAGTAGGTACCTGAACCTCAAATTCAATCCAGTCCGTATCTTTTTTATAATTCAACTTGTCAAAATGATCCTGGTAATAAGCATAATTATAAATCGAAGCCATATTGCCAATTTCCTCGAACCCGCTGATGAGCAGACCTTCAGGATCCATATCTGTAAAACCTAATGGACCGTGTATTGCTGTCATTCCTAAAGACTTTGCCCAGCTTTCAACAGTTTCTGTCAACGCTTTTGAGACTTCTGGATCATCGATAAAATCAATCCAGCCAAATCGAACATATTTATTTTTCCACTTTTCAATATAATGATGATTCGCAATCGCTGCAACACGGCCAACAATTTCATCATTTTTGTAGGCAAGCCAATACTTTGCGTCACAAAATGCAAATGCCGGGTTTTTGTTTTTGCTTAACATATTCATTTCGTCAAAAACAAGATTTGGAACCCAATACTTACTTCCTGCGTAAAGTTTGTGGGGATAGAGAATAAATTTTTTTAGGTCTGACTTGGTCTTAACTTCCTTAATTTCCATGGATTGTGTAATTTGACAGGCTCAAAGAGCTATTCCAGAATTCCCAATTGATTAGATAAATTATAGATTATATTAATTGCTTTATCAATCTGATCTTGAGTATGGGTAGCCATGAGGCTTAATCTGATCATACAATCCTGTCTTGCTACAGCCGGCGAAGTAACAGGATTTACGAAAACACCGTTTTCAAGTAGCAATTGCGAAAGAATAAACGTTTTAGCTTCGTCCCTTATATATATTGGAATAATGGGAGTTTCGGTTTGCCCGATTTCAAAACCGAGTTCCTTCAAACATTTTATTGTATACCATGTATTAGCCCAAAGATTTTCAATACGTTCAGGCTCATCACGCATTACATCCAAAGCCGCTATTACGCTTGCAGCATTTGCAGGAGACATACTGGCACTGAATATTAATGACCGTGCATTATGTTTTAGATAGTCAATGGTCTGGGAGTCTGAAGCGATAAAGCCTCCTACGGAAGCCAGAGATTTACTGAATGTACCCATAATCAGGTCTACTTCATCGGTTAAGCCAAAGTGAGCTGCGGTACCTTCTCCATTTGGTCCGAATACACCAATTGAATGAGCATCATCTACCATTACATTAGCATTGTATTTCCTGGCCAGCTTTACTATTGACGGAAGATTGGTAAGGTCTCCTTCCATACTGAAAACACCATCAACAACTATTAATTTTATGCGATCATCAGGAAGCTTTTTCAATATATTCTCTAACGAATTCATATTGTTATGCCTGAATTTCAATGTCTTTCCAAAAGAAAGTCTACTTCCTTCTATGATAGATGCATGGTCATGCTCATCTAATAAAATATAATCATTGCGCCCACCCAGTGCTGAAATTACACCCAGATTAACCTGGAATCCTGTACTGAATACAATAGCAGCTTCTTTTTTTACAAAATCAGCCAGTTTCTCTTCGAGTTCCATATGGATTTTGGAAGTACCATTCAGCATTCTCGATCCGGCGCAGCCAGTGCCATATTTCTCAATGGCTTTTTTTGAAGCTTCTTTGATCCTGGGATGATTAGTGAGACCCAAGTAACTGTTTGAGCCAAACATGAGGACTTTTTTTCCGTTAATTTCAACTTCGGTATCCTGTGCTGATTCAATTACTCTATAATAAGGATACACTCCGGCTCGTCTTATTTTATCTGCCTTGTCGTATGATAAAATCATTTTGTGCAAAGGACTAACACTTTTCATGGTTTCTATTTCTACGACCATTTCCCGGGTATTGTCTTTTACACGCTCCAAATAGTTATTCATCTGTTTTTAAATTTGACTTAAGGATATGCTTAAGGGTCATTATCTGATCTTAAATCCAGTTGCAAAGTATAAATTCTTAGAAGGGACAAACCATGATTCTAATCATCGCTGAAACTGTTTCACATCATAAAAAAATGAAGAATATAAAAATTGATTATTATTATTAAAAGAGCAAATAGCTTGACTGAAATCAATTTGATTCCGGTAGTTCGGCTAATTATTTTCAAAACATGATTTAAATCATGTTATTTACCTTACTACCCATATAATTTTGCGGATGTCATATCCATTTCAGGAATAGGATAATAAGGACGTGACAATGGATAAAATCAAAAAAATGATTTGCGGTAGAACATCAATGGATATATAAAATTTCACTTTTTGAACCATATAAGCATAACAAAGATTTTCAGTTTTGAAGCTGCACACGCTTTAAGAGATTATGATGGACCTTGCCGCAGTATCCATGGGCATTCTTATAAATTATGGGTTACAATTAAAGGTGAAGTTGATCCTAAATCAGGAATGATTCTTGATTTTGGTGATTTGAAAAGAATTGTGAATGAGGTAATTATATTTAGATTTGATCATAGCCTGATTCTAAATGAAGAAGATGAAAAAACAAATCTTAAGTCTGGTACTTTATTAGATAATCTTGAGGTATTGCCGTTCAATCCATCATCTGAAAATCTGGTGGTTTATTTTTCTGATCTGTTAAGAGCTGCATTGCCTGATAAAATTGAGCTTCATAGCCTTAAATTATATGAAACGGAAACCTCTTTTACGGAATGGTATGCGGGGATTGATCATAAAATGGAAAGTTTTAAAAATTAAGTTATAATAAAATGTCTAATAGAATTGCATTTCCGAATTGCGTAGATTGCAATATGAGGCGGGGTTCAATATTTTGCAACCTAAGTACAACAGAAGTTGAAAAACTGGATTACCTGAAAGATGCCAGCCTGTACCGAAAGGGTCAGGTTGTTTTCCAGGAAGGCACCCACCCCAAAGGTATTTATTGTGTCTTTTCAGGGAAAGTGAAAATATTTAAACTCGGTCCCGGTTATAAAGAACAGATTGTGCGCTTGGCCAGATCCGGAGATGTTCTCGGATACCGTTCCCTGTTATGTCATGACAGATATCGTGCTTCCGCAGCAGCAATAGAAGATTCAGTTATCTGCTCTATTCCGCATGAACAGTTTTTTAAAATATTGGACGACAATGCCCTTCTTTCCAATAACCTGATGAAATTGTTGAGTCAGGATCTGGCCATCGCAGAAAAGAAAATGGTAGATATGATGCAAAAGCCTGTTAGAGAACGTATGGCAGAGGGACTGATCTTATTAAAAGAAATGTTTGGATTTACAGAGGATGGTAAAACGCTAAATATTACAATGACGCGTGAAGATATAGCAAGTTTCATTGGCACTACTGCTGAAACTGCTATAAGAACTTTATCAGATTTTAATTCTGAGCGCATTATTTGCCTGGATAAAAAAGAAATCAGGATTGAAAATTTTGCAAGGCTTTTGCACGAAAGCCATATCAACGACTAGCTCAAAAAGTCCGTTTTGAATACCGATTAAAGCCAAAAAAGGCAAAGATTTACATTGGTTTCAAAAATCACAATCGTTTTAGTTATAAGAACGTGATTTGTTAATACATATCATTTTATGATATGATGGGGATCATGGTTTAAGCCTTTAAATGCCTTTACTTTTGATCATTATTTGTATCACAAGTGAAAAGCGAATATACTCATAGCAGTTGCGCCAAATGTAAGGCATACCATCAATCCATTTTTTGCACGTTGGCAAAAGATAAGTGGATCAATAAGAAGAAAGTCAAATTTGAAAAGAGTGACATTCTTTACGCCGAAAATGAATTGATTAAAGGTTTATTTTGCATCAAAACGGGACAGGTTGCTCTTATGAAGAGAGATATGATGAATTCCGATCGGATCATCGGAATTATTCGTCCGGGTGAAATACCTGGGGCTGCATCATTATTACGGCCGGCTCAAAGATATACTACTTCTGCACAGGCTATTCAGACTGTCGAAGCCTGTTTTATCAGAAAGACGGATATGCTACTCCTGATTAATTACAATCCAAAAATTGCGATTAATTTTCTTAAAATGCTGGCTGAAAAACTTTCTGATCAGGAGCCTTATCTGAGGCAGTCTATATTAAGTCACTAAAACATGATTTGAATCATGAAATTCGGGGTAATTGAGGGGTAATTTCGTGAGAAAATTAACCTTTTATCAAGTTACGGAAGATGAATTTAATGAGCCCGGCAATAAAAAGTAACCAAAATGCAGCACTAAAATATAGGGATCGTATTAAAAGTATGACCAATCAATATGGTAATGCTTATCTGGAATCAATAGTGCCGATTGTAAATGAAATCAGGCAGTTAAAAAAAGAAAAAAATGCCGTGGTTCTTTCCCACTATTATATGTCACCTTTGTTACAGATATCAGAGGATCAGGGTGGTATTTCTGATTTTGTAGGAGATTCACTAGGGCTTAGCCTGGAAGCAAAGAATGTGAAAGCCGATAATATCGTTTTTTGTGGTGTCACTTTTATGGCTGAGACGGCATATATATTGAACCCGAAGAAAAATGTGTATATACCCGATATGGATGCAGGCTGTTCATTGGCATCAAGTATTACCGCTGCAGATGTTGAAAAGCTAAGATTAGAATACCCGGGGATTCCTGTTATAGCTTATATCAATACCTATGCTGAAACAAAAGCGGTTTGTGATATCTGTTGTACATCGAGGAATGCTGTAAAGATTGCTTCTTCTTTCGATTCCGACAAAATTATTTTTATCCCGGATAAATTCATGGGAAAAAATCTCTCAAATAGTTTTAAATCAGCATTGAATAAAGATTTTATCATATGGAATGGCAGGTGTGAAGTGCACGAACAGTTTTTAGAAAATATTGATAGCCTTATGACAACATACCCTGCTGCTGAAGTGTTATTGCACTGGGAGGTTCCTGATACAACTGTTGATATGGCTTTAGCAAAAGGGCATGGAATTGTTGGAAGTACCGCTGATCTGATAAAACATGTCCAGGATACAGATATCAAACAGTTTATTCTTGCTTCAGAATGTGATCTTGGTGCCACCATGAAGGGTATGTTTAAAGATAAGCAATTTATAACACCTTGTATAACTTGTAATTATATGAAAAAAATAAATCTTCAAAACACATTGGATACGCTAAGAGCCATAGGAACCGAAGATGAATATAAGTATATGATTTCATTAGATCCTTCAATTATGGAAAAAGCCGCAATACCTATTAATAAAATGATTGAAATGAGCTAATTATACTTTTTATTTTATTAAAATGAATCAATTTGAATTTCAGTCTTTTTTTATATATTTCAGCTTATGGACGCCCCGGATTTTCTAATAATAGGCAGCGGGATAGCCGGATTGTCATTTGCTTTAAAAGCTTCGCAACTTGGCAATGTTATTATTGTTACAAAAAATATTGCCAGTGAAACCAATACAAGAATGGCCCAAGGAGGAATCGCTTGTGTAATGAACAATGATGATAACCTTGAACTCCACGTAAAAGACACTCTCGAAGCGGGAGCGGGGCTGTGCGATGAAAATGCTGTTCGTACTATGGTGTCGGAAGCAAGAAAATGCATTGACGAATTAATTGAAATAGGTGTATCTTTTTCAGGATCGGTCGATAAAATGGATCTTGGACTTGAAGGCGGACATACTAGAAACAGGATAGCACATGTGAAAGACTTTACCGGCCGTGAAGTTGAAAAAGCACTTTTGGCAGCAGTCAGAAAAAATCCAGACATAACAATTCTTGAAAATCATATGGCAATTGATCTCATTGTTACAGGTGAGAAAAATAAAAGATCCTGTCTGGGAGTAGAAATATTAAATGAGAAAACGGGGGAGATTCAATCTATATATTCTTATAAGACAATTTTATGTACCGGTGGAGCAGGGCAGGTTTATCAACATACTACCAATCCGGCAATTGCAACAGGTGATGGTTTAGCAATGGCATACAGGTCAGGCGCAAAAATAAAAGATATGGAATTTGTACAATTCCATCCTACTGCTTTATACTTTCCAGAAAAGCCAGTTTTTTTAATTAGCGAAGCCTTAAGAGGTGCAGGCGCTATTCTTAGAAATAAATGGGGTGTTTCATTTATGGAAAAATATCATCCCCTTGCTTCTCTGGCGCCAAGAGATATTACTTCACGTGCTATAATAAATGAAATGCGGGATTCTGATAGCGATCATGTTTCCCTTGATGCAACACATATTCAGGCTCAACATCTTATAAGCTTGTTCCCCAATATTTATGAGAATTGTTTGAATCTTGGAATAGATATTACTGTAGACCAGATACCTGTGGTCCCTTCAGCGCATTTTATGTGTGGAGGGATCGCTACGGATATCAATGGTCGCACAAATATTAATTCGTTATACGCCTTTGGTGAAGTTGCGTGTACAGGAGTTCATGGTGCAAACAGACTCGCGAGTAATTCACTTCTTGAAGCAATGGTTTTTTCTAACAGGGCCTTTTTAGACATAAACCTGCATTGGAAAGAAAATCAGTTGTCTAATCCTTTTCCTGGCAAAGAAAAGCACACTAATTCTCAAGGGAATAAGAAACCTGAGATAAATAAGATAAATAATTTACTTCAGGATATCAGGCAATTAATGAGTCAATATGCAGGAATTTTAAGGCTCCCGCATGAAATGGAATATGCGTTTGAAAAGTTAATGGCACTTGAGTCAGAAGCAAAAGATTTATTTCTCCAATCCAAAAATACCAAAGAGGTTATTGAATTATACAATATAGCCATTACAGCGCGATTAATTCTTACAGCAGCCATTAGAAGAAAAATAAGTATAGGGGCACATTATTTAGAGCATATACCCTTTCAGGCTGATTTTAAGATTGATCATATTCATGCTGCCTCCATCGAAGTCAGGTAGAAATAAATTAGGGTTTATCATTCCTATTCGATTTTTTAAAAAGTTTAGTGACATTATAATTTTTTAAATAACAAGGTCCATTTTTTGATGGAATCGGCCCCGTATATTCCGTATCCTGTTAAATTGTAGTGAAAACCAATGCCTGATTGTATTTGAAAGATATGGCTAATGGAATAAATATTATAAATTGTCCCATATTTGGCTTTATTAATGAGAAAAAGAGTCTATTTGGTCATATTAGGTTTCATGTTATGTGCCGGAGGCTGCAAACTAAGTGACAAGCAGTGGGACATTAACATGCTTGTGCCTATTGCACATGCTGATTTGACGATCAGCAATATGATTCAGGATACATCTCTTAAAAAAAACGCTGATAGTTCTCTTTACCTGGTAAATGTTCAGCAGCTGAATTCACTGAATATCAGTAGTCTATTAACAGTACCTGATACCAATTTTGAAAAGACTGTATCCTTGAAAACGATTACTTTAGGACAACGCACTATCAAGCATAACGTATCATTGGGTGAGGTTATCAGTAAAGCCTATGGTATACCTGCCGGGATTCTTCAAGGACAGAGGATACCCATCAAACCCATAAACAGTCTTAGTTTAGGCTCAACAACAATTAATGCACAAAGCCTTTTTACCAACGCTACTTTTATTGGCGGAACCTTGCAATTGAGCATTTATAATGGTTTCCCTATTGAAATAACCAACATACATTATCAATTGCTTAATCAATCAAGCGTTGTAATAGATGATACTATTAACAGCATTATGCCAAATGCTACCCACATTTCCACTTATCCACTCGCAGGCAAAACGCTGAGTGCAAGTCTGACATTTAACGTCATTAATATGAGTTCACCTGGAACTAATGGTGATAGTATTAAAATTGATACCGGCGCTTTAATAAAAATTGTTCTCACCGGAAGCAATATGCAGGTTTCAGCAGCCACAGCCGTATTCCCCGCTCAAAACCTTGTAAATGATAATGTTGATGTTAATTATAATCTTCGCGGACCACTCTTCAAATCTTTTATAATTCGGTCTGGTGAAATCGATTTCAAAACTACGAGTTCTATCCAGGATACTATTCATATGACATATTCCATTCCGGGAGCAACGAAAAACGGTCAGTCAATTAAAGAATTTCTTAATGTCCCCCCTGCGGGCGCAACGAGCATTACCATATATGATTCGTTTAAGTTGAATGGCTATAATGCTGATCTTACGGGTCAGCATAAAGATAGCTTTAATACATTTTTTAATATTTTAACAGCCAGAATTGATTCAACAGGTAAACTGGAATCACTTTCGCTTGCAGATAGTATTTATATTTATTACGGCTTATTTCACGTAATACCCGAATATGCGCAAGGTTACCTTGGAACTAAATCATATACCGTTGGACCCCAGACAGCTCCGTTTAATTTTTTCAAAAATCTTTCTGCAAATAAATTAACCATTCCTCAGTTGAATGTAAACCTGCAGATCAGCAATGGGATCGGAGCGCCTGTTTCAGGAGTCATAAAATCTATAACTGCTTTTAATTCAAAGACAAATCAATCTGTCCCGCTGAAATGCAGCAAATATATCAATGTTCCGATTAATATTCCTGCAGCAAAAGATACCAATTCTCAAAGTGTTATAGAAATACCCCTTAACAATCTGAATTCCAATATAAATAACCTCCTTGAAATAATGCCCGACAAACTTTTATATCTTCTGAGTTTCACAGTAGACCCAAATGGAAATACCTCAAATTATAATGATTTCATTTACTATGGTAGCACAGTTGCTGCAAATCTAAATATTCAGTTGCCATTGCAGTTTGGAGCAGATGGGTTATTGCTGGAAGACACGATGACTGCGAATCTGATAAATAATGTTGATGTAAGTAAAGTACAAGACGGAACCTTACATTTGAATATTTCAAATGCCTATCCACTGTCAGCCAAAATCCAGTTATATGTTTTGGATAACACTAATAAAATCACCGATTCGCTACTTGTCAATACTTCGAATACGATTCCTGCAGGCTCACCGGTTGTGGGGAATAATATGCCAGGAATAGGAAATATTGATATATTCCTGTCGCAAAAACAATGGCAGGAAATTGCTGATAAAAAGCGCCTTATCCTGAAGGTTTTACTTAATACCTATAATAAACAGGTTGTTAAAATATATAGTAACTCTCATTTTGTCACGAAATTGACAGCAAATTTCCGTTATCGAAATTAAACAAATGAATGGCTTCGAATCGAGCATATAAATATATCCTGGTTTGCCTTTTGGTTTTGCCTTTAGGTGCAAAATCTCAGATATTCAGCGATCCGATATTTAACATTCAGCTTGATTCTGCTGATAAAGCAAAGACCCTGGATATAGGAGCAGTATATAACATTGGTTCTGATGCTATTACAAATAAGTTATTTAATACGATTGTTAATTCCTCTTTTATTGGTGATGATGCAAAACAATCTGTTTTGCCTTATTTAAAATCAACAAATAACAGTGCAGGTGGCTATGCAAATGGCAATATTTTTTATTGCTGGATACCTGAGGGCAGGGAGGAACATTTTTTTATAAATCTATCGTCCCGCATTCAATATTCTGTGCTTTTTAGCAGAGATGCATACAAGTTGGTGGCATTTGGCAACAGCCAGTTTGCGGGTCAAACTGCTGATGTCAGTGGTCTCAAGTTTTCTCATTATGCTTATCAATCATTGCAGTTTGGTTTTTATACCTTCAAAAAGAAAATGGATAAAAGCCTTTTATTTTATGGTGGCGGATTAGCATTGGTTTCTGGCTCAGGGTATAATAATTTATTCATATCGAAAGGAAGCTTGTATACATCTCCTACGGGAGACAGCCTTTCGCTCAATGCTAATGTTTCTTCAAAATCTGTTAATTCAGCCAATATGATTTCCGATGTTAATGGGCTTGGGGCTTCCATTAACGGTTTTGTTGGAATTAGATTTCCTGTTAAAGACGAATTGCGCTTTCAGATTGCTGATCTTGGTTTTGTCGACTGGTTTAAAAATACAGGTAGCTTTAACATAAATAGGCAATTCAATTACACAGGTGAAAAAGTCAGTATTATAAATGGAAAGGCTTCATATACAAATTATTACCTTACATTGGATACAATAGCTACCCAGGCGGGACATCCTCCTGTAGGAGGGAATTTTGTATCAGGCTTACCATTTCAGATTCGTGTGAACTATACCAAATATCTTGGTTCAGATTTGTCATTATCTGGTGGTATAGAATATATCAATGATAATATGAAAATTCCGGAGCTTGATATTTCTGCAAAAAAGTATCTTACAAACAACAAGTTAGCTTTATGCGTTGGAGTTTCCCTTTTTGGTTATAGCAATTATGGTATTACCGCAGGTATAGAATATAAGCTTAGAAATAGATTTTTAATAATGCTTGGAACACAACATCTGGAAGGCGTTATTCATGATTATGGTATCCTGGGTCAAGGATATTTTGCAAACCTCAAGTTGACATTATAGAAAACAGGTTCTAATATTTCTCACCGGCAAATTCTAAAATGTCGTCCACAAATTCCCTTGAATTCGATAATCTTGGAACTTTATTCTGACCACCAAGTTTACCTCTTTTTTTCATCCATTCGTAGAAAGTGCCCTTGTTTAGCTTTCTGACTATTGGCCTCTGTAAAGCCATGTCTTTAAATCTTTTGGCTTCATAATCTGAATTAAGTCTTTTCAAGGTTTCGTCAAGGTGCCTGATGAATTCCTGGAAATCCTGTGGGTCTTTTTCGAACTCAATCAGCCATTCATGAGCACCATTCCCATCTCTTGAAAAATATACGGGGGCTGCAGTAAAATCTGTAACGATACTGTTGGTATGTTCACAAGCGAAAGCCAGCGCCTTTTCAGCGTTTTCTATCATCAGTTCTTCACCAAAAGCATTTATGTAATGCTTCGTTCGCCCACTGATTTTGATCCTATAGGGATCCTTTGAAGTAAAACGGATCGTATCACCGATTTTATATCTCCACAGTCCGCTGTTAGTGGTAATGATCAAGGCATAATTTTTATTCAGTTCCACATCTTCGAGTGAAACAGCATTTTCAGCTTGCTTTAACGTGCCATCTACAGGAATAAATTCATAAAATATACCATAATCAAGCATAAGGAGCATGTCATCAGCTCCAGGGCTATCCTGAATCGCAAAAAAGCCTTCTGACGCGTTATATGTTTCCATATAATGCATATTCCCGTTAGGGAGTAGTTCCTTAAAAAGATTTCTATATGGATTAAAACTCACACCTCCATGAACATATAGTTCCAGCATCGGCCATATTTCAGATATATTATTCTTTCCGGTCATATCCAGCAATCGCCGGAATAGGATGGTTGTCCATGTTGGGATACCAAGAACATTTGTAACCTTGTGTTTAAGAATGGCTTTGGCCATTTTTTCAATTTTCTCTTCCCAGTTATCCATCAGAGCTATTGACAGCACAGGAACTCTTTTTGCTTCAGCCCAGATGGGAAGATTCTGCATCAATACGGCCGATAGATCACCATAATAACTGTTCTCATTGAGTTTATTCACCTGGTGACTCCCTCCAAGTACAAGGCTTTTACCGTCAACAAGATTCGCATTAGGATATTGATTGTAATACATGGCATACATATCCTTGCCCGCTTTGTAATGACAGTCCATCATGGATTCTTTGCTTACAGGAATAAATTTGCTTTTATCATCTGTAGTGCCTGACGATTTTGCAAACCAATTGACATCGGTAGGCCAGATCACGTTTTGCTCACCCTTCATCATTCTTTCAATGTAGGGTTTCAAACTATTATAATCCTGTAATGGTACTCTTTCAGAATATTCAGAATAATTTCTGATTGATTTATAATCGTAAATTTTGCCCCACTCTGTATTGGACGCATTTTGCAACAAGGTATTCATTAACCTTGTTTGTTTGGCATTCGGATTTTTGCTGAAATCATCAATTTCTTTGATGCGCTCCAGGATGATCCATTTGAATATATTATTTAGTACGCCCATCTCGATTTTATACTTTTACAAAAATCCGCAAA
Organism: Bacteroidota bacterium; assembly: GCA_013288555.1. Taxonomy (GTDB): domain Bacteria; phylum Bacteroidota; class Bacteroidia; order CAILMK01; family CAILMK01; genus JABDEJ01. Next base: position 21,840 of record JABDBQ010000007.1, read on the forward strand.
AAAATGAACTAATTTTGGCTAATGAATTATTTTTTTCACTCTGAGAATCTTTTACATGGATCACGATTGACACTTTCTGAAGATGAGGGCCGGCATGCTATAAAAGTATTACGTTCATCGATAGGAGATTCGATTCATATTATTAATGGTAAGGGCCAATTAGCAGAAGCTGTTATTACAAATATTAAGGGCAATAATGTTGAAGTAGCCATTGAAAATGTAAAGTTTGAAAATAAGCCGGGATATGAATTGGTTATCGGACTCGCTATTCTTAAAAAACGCGACAGGCTGGAATGGTTCGTAGAAAAAGCCATTGAGCTGGCGGCAAACCGGATCATCCTGTTTAATTCACAGTATACAGAAAAGACCCATCTTGATACAAAAAGACTTCAAAAAATCGCTATCAGTGCGTCAAAGCAATCAGGAAATTTATGGATGCCTGAAATTTCGTGCAGCATTGACTTTCATAAAGTTATTTCTGAAAATTTCTCAGGTGAAAAATATATCGCCCACTGCCGTGAGGATGGTCGTAAGCAATTGTTAAACCAGGCATACAAGTCTTCTGAAAGCGCCCTGGTTCTCATTGGACCAGAGGGAGATTTTTCAGAATCGGAAATCAGGAACGCCTTAGAAAATAACTTTTACCCTGTAAGTCTTGGAAATCTAAGGCTTAGAGCTGAAACTGCGGCTTTAACGGCACTGATGATGCTGCAAATTGCAAATCAGGACAAATAATCTAAACTCTTATTTGAAGTTAACGTTGATAAGCTTCTCAAGCTCTATCACTTTGTTTTTAAACCGTGTATCTGTCTGCATCAGGTCCTGAACCGTCTGGCAAGCATGAATAACAGTCGAGTGATCTCGTCCACCGAAATGTTTCCCAATATTTGACAGAGATGATCTTGTGAAATTTTTTGCAAAATACATGCTTATCTGCCTTGCCTGTACAATATGGCGTTTGCGGGTTTTGGATTTTAATAAATCAACAGGCATTTCAAAATGATCGCATACAAGTTTCTGTATATGTTCTATGGTAAGTTCCTTTGTAGTCTGCTTTACAAAGTTTTTGAGGATATCTTTAGCAAGCTGGAGATCAATTTCTTTCCGGGTCAGTGACGAATGAGCTAATAGTGAGATCAATGCACCTTCAAGTTCTCGGACATTACCAGTCATTGTGTAAGCGACATATTCTATAACATCTTTGCTAAGCTCAATTCCATCGGCATACATCTTATGCTCCATGATGGCATATCTTGTCTCAAAATCCGGAATCTGGATATCTGCTGACAGCCCCCATTTGAAACGGGAAAGTAATCTTTCTTCCAATCCCTGCAGATCTTTGGGTGGCCGGTCTGAAGTAAGAACCAGCTGCTTTCCGTTTTGCTGCAGGTGATTAAATATATGAAAGAAGATATCCTGTGTTTTATCTTTATTGGCGAAAAACTGAACATCGTCAACAATAAGAAGATCAATGAGTTGATAGAAATTTACAAAATCATTGATTGAATTGTTTTTGATGGATTCCACAAACTGGCTTGTAAACTTTTCGGAAGTAATATATAGTACAGTTTTGTTTTTGAGATTTTCTTTTACCTGGTTGCCTATCGCCTGGGCAAGATGCGTTTTGCCAAGCCCTACACCTCCATATATAAAGAGAGGATTGAATGATGTTCCACCTGGTCTCGCTGCAACTGCCTGACCTGCAGATCTTGCAAGTCTGTTGCAATCGCCCTCAATGAAATTACTGAAACTATAAGCAGCATTGAGCTGAGAATCTACATTTACTTTTTTTATTCCCGGGATGATAAATGGATTCTTGATAGAAGTTCCGCTGGTTGGAATAGAAATTTCAAGATCGTCATCGCTTTTGTTCCTTTGCGTAGGAACCTTAATGGTATGAGGTTTAGTACCTCCGGAGCTATTTTCCACGATAATATTATACTCAAGTTTTGCACCTGGGCCCATTTCTTTTTTTATGGTTTTTTTCAGAAGACTCACATAGTGTTCTTCCAGCCATTCAAAGAAAAACAGACTTGGTACCTGAATGGTTAATATCTTTCCTTCTAGCTTTACAGGAACAATGGGATCGAACCAGGTTTTGAAACTTTGCGTATTAACATTGTCCTTGATAATAGCAAGACATTTTTCCCATATTTCCTGATGTGTCGAAGTCATAAACAAAAATTAAAACAAATGTAAACAGATCCCTGGCTTTTTAGAAAGGGTCGGTAAAATTGGACATAAATTCTTTCCCAAAAAATTTTTTCTTGCTTGTCAATTTCAAATCTTTTACAGGTAATTCAAAAGGCCAATTTTCCTCTCTCTCATTCCAAAAGTAGTTCTATTTTTTTTTAGATACCAAATTTATTTTGAGTTTTTTTTAAATAGTGTGCTAAACAAACGGTTACGATGTAATGTTTAGTATTTCAGTCATTTAACTTAAATAACCCGCTCTTATAGCGCGTACTGTAAGAAATTTAAAACTAATATTAAGCCTGTATTATGCTCTCGTGATACTGTGAACGCTGTTTAAGATTTTTTAATATGGATTCACGTTGAAACACGAATGTTTTTCTCATCAAAGTTTCACGAAAATTTCAGTTGACAGGAATCTTTCAACAGATTTACATTTGGAATCAGCGAGAAGAGAAATTTTTCAAAAGGATAGGAGAATGATCTCCATTGTTCATCTTTATTTCCGGAAAGCAATCGCATCAGTTTATACCTTATTTATATGTTAGTAAAATGTGGCTGTCTTTATAACGTTACCATGATCCTAAGTTGGGAATATCCCTGGTCCAAATGGCAAGACCCAAATCCGATCCCGAACACTGGGGACTCAAATTCCTTCATGATCTCATGATTCACGAGCATTTGCCGATTTGCATATTTGCATAACTTGTCCCGACTTATTCGGGATTTGCACATTTATCCTTCCTCCCCCTTCAACGCCGCCAGTTTGCGGGCCGCTTCTTCTGAAACTGGAATGTCGTCCCGAGACTTAACGATACTGATTAAAATGACATAAAACTCTTTTTCAATTTCAACCAGCGCTTCCGGGGTATAGGTTTTGGTTTTATCGTCCTTGTCAAAGTACAAATCGGGCGTGGCAGCATACCACATGATCGTTTTGACGGGCATATACATATAGGCAGGCAAATTTGATCTTTTGCCAATGAAATAGTCTTTCAGAAATTTTAGTTTTTCGTTTAACATGTTTTTTTAATTATTAGACAATGAGACAATTAGACAATGAGACAATGAGACAATGAGACAATGAGGCTATTCGGATTGCTTTCATTTCCAAATTTCCAAATTTTCAAATTGCCTCATAGTTTACTGGTTATGAATACGTTTGATCATGTCATCCACTTGTTCTTCCGACAGGTTGTCAAGGTTAAGCTGTGGCGGACGTTCTGTGTACCTGGGTTCGGTATGTTTCAGGAGTTGGATGAATACCCGAAGCCTGTCTTTCACATTTAACGTATCAATATCTGTAAGAACTTCCGAAAAATTCGCTTTGATGAACTCGTAAAGCATGGTACGAATATCGTCCTGGTGTTCCCTGATTGATTTTGGCCGCCCCTCCGGGTTGCCGCTGATTCCTTTTTGAAATGGCATAAAATTAAAAGATTGTGATTGGTGATTTGAAATTTGAACCCGAAGGCTCACGTTAGTAAATTGGTGATTTGGGCTTCGCGCGCGTCAGCAAACTCCCCTCCTTTAGTAAGGAGGGGTGGCCTTTAGGCCGGGGTGGTTCGGTCGATAACCACAAATCGCTATTCTGAGACACCGGCCCTGATAAATTTTCAAAAACCTCCTTCCCATTGCTTTCCTATTGATAAATTCCTAAAAACCCTCTTTTTGACCATTCTGGATTGATCCCGAGTGCTCGGGATTGTTTTTCAATTTTTTTCATTTTGTAACATGTTGATTTTAAAATACATACTCGTAACTCGTTGACGATTATCAATAGATAACAATAAAAGATCAATAGGAAATGGCTTTAAAGGCCGGTTTATCTTTTTCATTTTGTATTTTTTTTCGCAAGCCACTTACGCCTTACCCCTTATGCCTTACGCCTTTTTATAGTACATATATAGCGAACCCCCAAAGTGGGTGGGTAGTTTTGAAAATAAATTTTCAACTTGAATGATATCAATTAGTTATAGACGAAAATATTTTTCAAAATGTTTTACTTTTTCGAAATGCAAAAAAATAGCTCCAGAGGAGCCCACTGTTTGTAGAAAAAAATAAACATGCGATTTGAGCTCCGGCGGAGCGACCTGTTAAACCAGCTATGCATATCTGCACCGTCAAAACAGGCCTCGCCGCCGGAACTTGCTGGAAATTGCCCTGATTTTGCTACAAACAGTGGGCTCCGCTGGAGCAAATTAACCTGAATAGCTTTTATGTAATAAGGTTTTTCAACCAATACTCCAAGGTTTCCAAAACTCGCAAAGGCTGCAGGTTATATTACTTTAGACAACTGGCCAAAATCTTTATTAAGTTTTTAAAAGAGACTTGTATAATTCCTCTATTGGAAATTCTGAAAAAGTTGATTTGAATTTTATTACTGCAATCCCATAGCTTTTTAAATACTGCCCTACAGATGCATATGGCTCTTTTGTTTCCATATTAAACACGCTATAATACTCCTTTCCCACTTTGTTTGAATTGATAACTGGGTTAATTTGGGCGCTTTCAGGAGATACTACAAGTGTTGCGACTCTAAATTCTTTATTATCCTTCAACCTTACAGTTTCAAACATCGGGTAAGGTTTAATTTTTGTACCTGGAAGGCAATCTCCAATTATAGCAAGCGCAACAAAAATTGGTTTAGCAAAATTTACAAAATTTGAAAGTTGTGTTAGTTCACTGTTGAGATTTTGTACTACAATTTTATTTTGTGCTGAATCGAAAATTAATTTCATATCAAAGAATCTCATATCTCCTTTAGGAAAGGTTTGCAGTCCTATAGAGACTATTATAATATTATCATTATAGGCTCTGACCCAAATTGATCTGATCCACTCACTTGATTCACCATTATCAATTTCAACCCAGTTCGGTATTTCCAAGGCTGAGAATTCAAAATGTAGATTAAAATTTTCATTTGAAAAAGGATTGGTAAGTGCATCGGGAGAAAAGCTAAGGCCAGCATTTAACCATAAAAGCCTTTCATGCCACTTTCCGCTTTCAACGGGGGGGCAATTATAAAACAATGGGCTAGCTAAAAGAATTGGGAGCGCTCGCTCATATGCTTCCTTATCTTGATCAGAAATATATTGATTTGGATATATTAGAAGCGGAGCAAGAGCTATTTGTTGATTCAGCACACTATTAAAGTATTGGTCATTCAAATCCAATTTAAGATGATAATATTTAGTAACTGGTAGCGAAGGGACTGCTGCCATTTTCCCTTCCTTTGAATAGCCAGCAAATAAATATGGAGTTTGTAGAAACCTTTTATACCAGTCATCATCATCTGGAGATGGAAATAAAACTGATGTGTTTAAATCATTAGTTAGGATACTTAAATAAGTTGGATCAATTTCGACTGGTGGACAAACTAAGAATTTAGTTAAGTCTCCATCTTTGTCTTTAGGATCACAATAGGCTAAACAAGCATCTTGGACAGATAACCGAGTTGCATTTTTAAATACATTAGGGGCTTCATTTAAAACATCAACTATCTCTCCATGTGTTCGTGTAAGTTTACCTTTGGCCTCTGGAAGGTCAAATATATAAAGCCATCCATTGTGATTAGTTGGCTTATATCCAACTAATTCACTTTGCATCACTATATCTGTATTTAACATTTCTCCAGGTTGACCGGAATAATTGAAATAAGTCGTTCTTTCAATACAATTAAATGCAAACCATAATGCGACTTTTAAAGAGTGAGTCAAATCTAAATATTCTGTACCAGGTCCATAATGCTGAGACAGTGCTTTAACCCAAAAATAAAATATTTCGAAATCATTAACGTTATCGATTGATTTTATGGATGATGGTTCCTTAGATCCTTCCTTGTTAAGTAGGTATTCGACCACAAGTCCGCAATAAAAATTCCACTGGTTTCTTCTTTCAATTTTAACATTTCTATGGGCGGAAGCTTGTACCGTGTCACGTTTTTGAGTTTGCCCTCTGTATACACGTGTGAAACCTTTTTCAACTTTATTTAGGGATTTTAAAAATTCACGAAGCCGTTTAGGGCTTTGAATGGGAATAGCATTACTTGAAATCATATTAAGCTTGTTAATATTTCAATATCATTAACAGTGAGACTCAAGGAGGAAGATAAAAAGAAAATCCAAAAGCCTACTAATTTTTATTTATATCAATTAACAAACCTATGCACACCCTTTAACTTACCATCAGAGTCTCCCCAGGAACTATCTTGGCGAACCACAAATCGATGGTGACTCTGATGTATACTCGGAATCAGACACGCGCTAGAAATGTGATTGCGTTCGCATATGCATCAGAGTCCCTCATGGGCGTTTTATGGTTCGGGATTATGGTGCAGTGAGGAGACTCTTATGGAAAAACAATCAATCCCTAAATTTTCAATTTATTAAACTCTAACTATTAAACTGCCTGAGGTGATGGTCGGCATGTTTGTAAGCCAACTGCCCGATCTGTTCGTTGGTCATCTTCCCAAAAAAAGAATGTACAAAACCTTCATTTGAAAAATGGGAATAGGCCTCAGTCTGTGCAATCCATTTTGACTTTTCAGCGGAAAAATCAATGTCTTTTTTCAGGTTTTCGATTCTGAGTTCAGGAGTAGTAGGTGTGTTTCGACCCAGGGGACTTTCATCTTTCAGAATATTTTTCAATGCTATTTTACCAAACAAGCGACCAATAAATGCCTGCGTGTTTTTTTCTTTTGCTGATACCCAGTAATTCCATTGGGTATTATGGTTCATCATCTGGTTGACATTCATTTTGCCCCATAACGCTATACTATTCTCATTCAGCGTGTTGATTCTTCGAATCAATTCATCTCTTGTTTCTTTATCGAATACTGTTTTCATAATTCTGGTAATTTACACTCTTTCTTCTTTCTCGGTCCCTGAGCTTGTCGAAGGGTCGCTCTCCCGAGGGGCTGCATCCCTCGCTGATATATTGCGCCCCTTGCTCCACCGCTAAAGCTAAGGCGGCACGCGGTCAGGGCTTTAATTCTATAAGTTTCTCTCCCAATTACTTACCACTTACGACTTATCACTTACCACTACGCCCGGTATTCCCCAAACACTTCCCGCATGGCATCAGCTATTTCTCCAAGGGTAGCATATTGTTCTACGGCTGATATAATAAGCGGCATCAGATTTTGATCGCCTTTGGCTGCTGCTTTTATTTCAATCAGACAATTGATGACAGCTTCATTATTTCTCGATGCTTTCAATTTATTTAAGCGGTCTATCTGGTCTTGCCGAATGGAATCATCGATCCTGAACAGATTGATCTGAGGTTCTTCTGATGTCTGGAATTTATTCACTCCGACTATGACCTTTTTACCATCTTCTATATGCTGCTGGTAATGATAAGCCGAAGTAGCAATTTCATCCTGGATAAATCCCTGCTCAATGGCAGCGACCGAACCACCCATGGCATCAATGCGTTCAATATATTTGAGCGCCAGTTTTTCTATTTCATCTGTCAGGTTCTCAACAAAATAGGAACCACCCATCGGGTCAGCTGTATCAACAATCCCACTTTCAAAAGCAATGATCTGTTGCGAGCGCAATGCAATCTGTGCTGCCTGTTCTGTAGGCAAAGAAAGCGCTTCATCATACCCGTTGGTGTGCAAAGATTGCGTTCCACCCAATGCTGCCGCCATAGCCTGGATGGTCACACGGCTGATATTATTCATGGGCTGCTGAGCCGTAAGTGTTGATCCTCCTGTTTGGGTATGGAAGCGTAACATTTGTGCACGCTCATCTTTTGATCCGAGTTCGCGCATCATTTTAGCCCACATCCGACGTGCAGCCCTGAACTTCGCAATTTCTTCAAAGAAATTGTTATGCGCATTAAAAAAGAAGGAGAGTCGTTTGCCAAATACGTCGATATCAAGGCCTTTGGCGAGTGCGGCTTTCACATAGGCTTTGCCGTTTGCCAGCGTAAAAGCCAATTCCTGAACCGCGGTTGATCCCGCTTCCCGGATATGGTATCCTGATATGGAAATGGTATTCCATTTGGGAGTTTCCTTGCTGCAGTATTCAAAAATATCAGTTATAATCCGCATGGAAGCTTTGGGTGGATAGATATAGGTTCCCCGTGCGGCATATTCTTTAAGGATATCGTTCTGTATGGTCCCTGAAATTTCAGCAATATTTACGCCCTGCTTTTTGGCAAGTGCTATGTACATGGCCAGCAGGATAGAGGCAGTGGAATTGATGGTCATGGAAGCGCTGATGTCCTTAAGGCTAATGCCTTTAAATAGCATTTCCATGTCTTCAAGTGAATCAATAGCTACACCGGCCTTGCCTACTTCCCCTTCAGAAAATACGTGATCAGAATCATAACCGATCTGGGTAGGTAGATCAAAAGCAACAGATAATCCGGTGGTACCCTGCCCTAATAAATAATGGTATCTCTTATTAGATTCTTCGGCGGTAGAAAAGCCGGCGTATTGGCGCATGGTCCATACCTTATCCCGGTACATATTGGGATGCACCCCCCTGGTAAATGGAAATTTACCCGCATCTTCTATTTCGTGCTGCAGTGAAGCATAGATTCTTTCGATCTCTATTCCTGAATCGGTAGAATGATTATTTCCCATTTTTGTTGAGGCTAAAATAATTTCTGTGCTTCCTCTTTCAGATACAACAATGCTCTGTGTGTAGATTCCATATCTTCACTCATGCTGTTTTCAAATAATAATTTGCTCAGTTCAACTCCGGTGGCTCCAGCCGGTAAGGTGCTGAAACATACGTGAATCTGCCTGGTAATGGCCTCTTTTGCATTAATTACATTCTGCCAGGCCTCATGTGAAACATAAATCTGTTGTGATAAATTGTGGTCATATTCTGCACGGATCTCATTCACAAGGGTTGCCTGCAGATCAGCGGCTGACATTCCCGGCCTTCTGACACGTGCAATGAGGTTATTAATAGAAAGCCTTTCCAGCAGGAGGGATAATCTTTCATAAGCCTGCAGTCTTATCGGAAGTGAAATTTTCTGGTTGTTAACCCGAAGATCAAAGAATCGTTTCTTTTCTTCATTAGCGAAAAAGTTTCTTAATACCACATATACAGCACCAAGCACCAGGCCTGCCGGAATGAGTGCCTGTAATACTCCTATCCAAAATGAATCATTCATATTAATAATATTAGCTTTGCTTTGTTTTAGCTTTAAGGTGCAAAATTCGGTTAATTTTAAATAAGTATATCTAAAATATACGTGTTTGCCTTTTTTGAAAATATTGCCATCGGTTTCTCTGCTATTCGTATGAATGTGCTAAGGGCTATTCTTACGATCTTTATAATAGCTTTTGGCATTATGTCACTAATCAGCATGCTTACGGCTGTTGACGGAATAAAAAATGCACTCTATGACAATTTTGCGTCTGTAGGCTCAAACTCTTTTAACATCGGGAACCGTGATGCCATGGAAAACATGAACCGGGGAGGTATCAGGGAAAAGGAAAATCCACCCATCAGGTATTCAGAAGGTTTGGCATTTAAAAGACGCTTCGGGAGCCAGGCAAACATCTCCATAAGCGTAAATGCGGCTATGGATGCTGTAGCAGAATACGGGTCTGTTAAAACTTCCCCGAAGACACAAGTCCTGGGTGCTGATGAAAATTACCTCAGCTTATCAGGACTTCAACTTAGTGAAGGCAGAAATTTTTTCCCGACTGATATTGATGATGCTTACAAATGTGCAATTATCGGGGCATCTTTAAAAAATGATTTATTCGGAAGTGGTCCTGCAGCAGGTAAGTATTTCCAGATTAATAATCAGAAGTACCTGGTTGCAGGTGTCTTGCAAAAAAAAGGGAGTTCTTTCGGACAAAGCCAGGATGATATGATCATTATTCCGGTCACTGCAGCACAAGACCAATTTATAGTGAGTAATGTATCTTATAATATAGATGCAAGAATTAAGGACATTAATAAAATGGATGTGTCCATTGATGAAGCAACCGGATTGCTGAGGGTTATCCGAAAACTCAAAATTAACGAAGACAATAATTTCTTTATAACCAAAAGCGATAGTATGGCAGAAACACTTATAGGTACAGTTGCCGTAGTGAGGGTATTTGCCTTTGTAATAGGGCTGATAACACTGCTCGGAGCCTCGGTTGGACTGACCAATATCATGCTTGTGTCGGTTAAGGAGCGTACCAGGGAAATAGGAGTAAGGAAAGCATTAGGGGCATCATTCAAAAATATACGCAATCAATTTTTATGGGAGTCTGTTGTAATTACCCAGATTGGGGGTATTTTTGGAATAATAGCCGGTATTCTACTTGGAAATGTAGTGGCGCATTTTATCAGTGGCAGTTTTATTATCCCGTGGGTCTGGATAATAACCGGCTTCATTTTATGTATTGTTGTTGGTATCTTTGCAGGGCTTTATCCTGCGATAAAAGCAGCAAAGCTGGATCCTATAGAGTCTTTGAGATACGAATAAAGTTAATACCGGAAACCAAATGATGAATCCTGTTCTAGTAGAAAGATACCGTGGCGAAACACTTGAGAGTTTTCATCGTGGGGCAATATGCATGGTGGATGTTGATAATAAAGTAATTTTTTCCGTGGGTGATATTCAACAGGTCTGTTTTCCAAGGTCTGCTCTCAAACTTTTCCAGGTCATTCCGCTACTTGAAAGTGGTGCTGTTCAGGAATTTGGCTTTACCCTTGAAGAAATTGCGATCATGTGCGGGTCGCATAATGGTGAGGCCGAGCATTTGCGTGTCGTGAATAGCATTCTCAAAAAAATAGGCCTTGATGATAAAAAGCTGCATTGTGGCCCACAGTATCCAACATTGAATGAGGACAGAAATACCATGATTAAAAATGATCTGGCCCCCGATGATATTCATAACAACTGTTCGGGAAAACATTCTGGTTTTTTAGCCTACTGTGTTTATCACGAACTTGATATTGATACTTATTATAAGCCTTCGCATCCTTTGCAACAGGCTATAAAGAAAATCACGGCCGAGATGAATGAATATCCGGAAACGCAGATACATACAGCAATGGATGGATGCTCAGCCCCTATTTTTTCTTTGCCTGTATATAACCAGGCGATAGGTTACAGAAACCTTGTAGCTCCCGAAAAATTCGGTGAACAAAGAATGAAATCATGTCAGACCATAGTAGAGGCAATGGCAAAATACTCATTTATGGTGGCGGGGCATAAAAGATATTGTACTGAAATGATGAATATATGCGGCAGCAGAATTATCGGCAAAACAGGTGCGGATGGTGTCTATTCACTTGGATTCATTAATGAAAAGATTGGCTGCACCATCAAGATTGATGATGGATTGATGGGCCCTCAATACAGCGTTGCCCAGGAAATTATTGAAAAATGTGGGATTTTCCCAAAAGAGAAGCTTGCTCCCTTATATCATTATATTGAATCACCAATTGTGAACTGGAATAAATATACGACCGGTTTGCAGAAAGTGAATGAAGAGGTTTTATCTGGCTTGCCTAATATTGGTTGATTTACATTCAACCTAAATACACTACAGCCTTTGTTTTAAAAAACGCCTCATCAAAATAATGCGAGAGTGGATATACTTGTGCACTTTGTCCAAAGGGAGCAAGCTCATTTTCCAGATCTCCACCTTTCAGATATAAAATTCCATTAGGGAGACCGTTTTGCTGTGTCTTTTTAATCTTTCGCCTTACCCAGCCATAAAATGCATTCATTTCCGTGACAGCACGTCCTGTTATAAAATCAAAATTGCCTTTTATTTCTTCTGCCCGGGCATGGTAAGCCTGAACATTCTTTAAATCAAGAGCCTTTGCAATTTCTTTTACGACCATTATCTTTTTCCCTATGCTATCAACAAGGGTAAATTGAACCTCAGGGAATAAAATGGCAAGAGGAATTCCGGGCAATCCGCCTCCTGTTCCCACGTCAAGTATGGAACTCCCTTCGGAAAAATTGATAACTTTAGCGATGCCCAGGGAATGAAGGATATGCTTTTCGTAAAGGAATTCAATGTCTTTCCTGGAAATGAGATTTATTTTTTCATTCCATTCCTGATAAAGTTGCCCAAGTCTGTTGAACTTGCTTTTCTGCTCTTCGCTTAGGTTTTGAAAGTATTTGAATATGATATCAGCGGAATCCATTAAATAATTAGGCAATTAGACAATTAGGCAATTAGACAATGACGCGATATGCAAATATGCAAATATGCGAATGTGCAAATATGCAAATGAGGCAATTGAGCATTTTATCGGTACGCTTCCGAATGGCCAAATTTCAAATTTCAATTTTCAATTTTTGATATAATTCGTAATTAAATTTTACCAACGTCTCTTTTTCCTGCGGAAAAGAGCAATAAATCCGAATATCGGATAATAAACCAATTGATAAATAATATCCAGAACAGGTGTAAGATACCAGAGATTACCCATCTTGAGTTTTTTAAGGCTTATTGACATGATAATAATCTGGATTATCATTCTCAGACCCAAAACAGCAACGCTTATCCACCATGGTTTTATAAAAATGATCCCGAGGGTTACTGCGGCATAAAACAATAAATTAGATAACCAGATCAGACTCAGCCACGCTCTGTGATTTGATTTATAATATTTGCCAGTACTCATGTGGCGTCTTTTCTGCCTGATCCAGTCTGACCATGTTTTTTTCGGTTTGGAAACAATGAAACTATCGGGATGCAACTGGATGGCAACATTTTGTGGCGTTGCATTGTGGTTTACAAAAAGATCATCGTCTCCGGAACTTACCTTCAGAAAAGGAGCAAAACCTTTGCTCTTGAAAAATAAAGATCTTTTATAAGAAAGGTTTCGACCAACTCCCATATATGGCATACCTGCCAGCGTAAATGAAAAATATTGGAGCGCTGTAAAGAAAGTATCAAAACGGATAAAAAGGTTTATCAATGATGATTTTACTTTGTAAGGAGAAAATCCCAAAACAATTTCTGTTTCCTGATTTGAATAAGGTTCAACCATTTTTCTGATCCAATCCCTGGTGACAGGTTCGCAATCCGCATCCGTAAACAACAGTATTTCATACTGCGCGGCCTTAATGCCAAGTGTTAAGGCTAATTTTTTTCCGGCAAACTCATTTATATGTTCTGTTATGGTTACTACTTTCAGCCGGGGATAAACCAATTGCATTTCTTCGAGCAATTCGCGGGTTCCATCTTCGCTTTGATCATCAATAACGATCACTTCAAAATCAGGATAATCCTGGTCTAGTATTATGGGAAGAAATTTGGTCAAATTCCGTGCTTCATCCCTTGCGGCAACAATGACACTTACTGGAAGTAAAGCCCCGTGCTTGGGTTCAGGCTGCTTAAAGGCAGCTAACCTTCTGAATAATAAAAGGTAAATAAGGGCTTGGATCAGAAAGAAGAAAGAAAGAGCCCAAAAAAGAGGGTTCAGGTAAAATTCAGGCATCCGTATAACTAAAACGTATTTTTCGGGGCAAAGGTAATAAACCGTTGACAGTTATTTTCCACAATATCTTTCAGCAAGTCTAAAACCCGCATTATCCGTCATTTCCTACTGTTTTCGTACCTTTGCAATAAATTAGCTTTATAAAAATGTCCTGGTCAAGTCCATATCTCGCTGTTGCCTTCTATAAATATGTACCCATTGAGGAAGCCGAAGTATTTGCGGTTAAGCATCTCAAATATTGCCAGAGACTTGGCATTTTTGGAAGAATCATTGTGGCTGATGAAGGACTGAACGGACAACTGAGTGGCACAGTAGCTCAATGCGAACAATATATGTCTGATCTTATATCAGATGAGAGATTTAGCAAAACTGATTTTAAAATCGACGAAGCAGATCGCCTGGCTTTTCAGAAAATACATGTCAGGTACAAACCCGAGATCGTTCATTCGGGATTGAAGGGAATAGATCCGGCTCATAAAACCGGAAAGCACCTCAGTGCCGAAGAATTTAAAGAACTAAAGAAAAAAGATAATGTCGTTATTGTTGACATGCGCTCTAATTATGAGCATCATGTAGGCCGTTTCAAAGGTGCTATTACCCTTGATATAGAGAATTTCAGAGACCTGCCGACCAAAATGAATGAATTGGCAGAACTGAAAGATAAAACCGTGATTACTTATTGTACAGGTGGTATCAAATGTGAAAAAGCATCTGCCTATCTGTTAGAAAACGGTTTCAACGATGTTTATCAGTTAGATGGGGGCATCCTGAAATATGCAAAAACAGGCGGCGGAGAAGACTTTGAAGGTAAATGTTATGTATTTGACGGCAGGGTGGTAGTAGATGTCAACACGGTAAACCCTGTTCTGGTTTCTTCATGCATCCATTGCGGAACACCTTCTGCGCGTATGATCAACTGCGTGAATGAGCTTTGCAACAACCAGATCGTTATGTGTGAATCATGTGGATGGGAATGGGATGGCGCCTGCTCTGAAGCTTGTAAGCATGAAGCGAAACGAGCCTATGATGGGACGGGGTATTATACGAAATCCAGTCATCAGTCAACGGTCATCAGTCAGCAGTAGAGAGAGTTAAATTGCACGCTTTCTCTCAATTTCATCAAAAACTTCCTTTGCTGGTCTAAATTCCTGTTTTAGTTGGCTGTCAAAAAAAATCTTCAAATCTACGTATTTATAGTTTTTAGTCCACATAATATTACGTGGAAAGTTATGAGGAAAATTCTCTTTTAAATACTCATAATCTGTTACTTGATACAAAAAAGGAAGAATATATTTTTCCATATTGTTCCTTATTTCCACAAGATTAGTCATTAATTGATCTGATGAAATATCCAAGTGAAATAGTTTAGTGCATTCTGGTATCGAAGTGATTAGATTTAGACGTAGAATCATTTGCTCATACCTTCCATCAAATTGCCAATCATAGGACGGATATGTTTTTCTCTTTTTTCCTACTAATCTGTCAAAGTAGATACCAAAATTCAGGTAAAAGTCAGGCCCCATAGCTGATTTTTGAAAATTTACCAATACCAGAACATCATTCGGATTTCTTAAAAACCAGGTATTCGCTCTTTTCTTAAAACCTTTCGGCTTCAAAAACTTATCTAACATATCGAATACTTGCTTTTGATTTATTTGAACTAACTCATCCATAAAATTTTCATTCCCAAATTCCCAAATCCTCAAATTCCCAAATAGTTTATCTCCCCTTAAACTCCGGCTTTCTTTTTTCTATAAAAGCACTCATACCTTCTTTCTGGTCTTCTGAGGCAAAGAGCATGTAGAAGTTTTTGCGTTCAAATGAGAGACCTTCCTGGAGGGAAGAGTCATATACTTTATTGACTGATTCTTTGGCAAGTTGAACTGCGATTGGTGACATTTCAGCAATTTCTTTGGCCAGTTTTACAGCCTCTTGCAAATACAGTTCTACAGGTACAATTTTATTAATGAGCCCAAACTGAAAAGCTTCTTCAGCTGAAATAAATTTCCCGGTTAGAACCATCTCCATAGCCCTGGCTTTGCCTACGGCTCTGGTTAATCTTTGTGTTCCACCTGCGCCTGGCATTACGCCTATTTTGATTTCAGGCTGTCCGAATTTTGCGGTTTCTGATGCAACGATCATATCACAAAGCATGGACAGCTCGCACCCTCCTCCCAAAGCAAATCCCGAAACAGCTGCAATAATAGGTTTCCTTGTTTTTCGGATGCTGTCCCAGGTAGAAAACTGGTCAATCTGCAACATGTCAATGGCCGATTTATCAGACATCTGTTTAATATCAGCGCCGGCAGCAAATGCTTTTTCGTTTCCGGTTATGATGATGACACGCACATCATTATTATCATCCAGCTCTTTAAGAGCATCACGAAGTTCACCCATGAGCTGTAGATTGAGGGCATTGAGCTCCTTTGGCCTGTTCAGGCGAACTAAAGCGATATGAGGTTGATATTGAGGTTCAGAAATGATAAATTCAAAAGACATATAATATCAATTTTAGACCGGGCAAAGATAAACATGGTATGTATGCTGACAAAGAAGAACAGGAATAAAAGATATCCGGATATTTCAAAACCAGTTATGTTTCAGTCCATTTTAAACAATAACCCACATTTGATGTTAATCGCTATATATATAACATATATATGTTCAACTTTAAATCAAATAACACTCAAATGAAGAGCAAAAACATCCTAATGCTAATGTTATCAACAGGTTTATTCATTGCAGGCTGCAATAATGGGGTTAACAGCACTGATGCCAAAAAACAGGCAGATGCAGAAAATAAAAAAGCAAATGTTATTGATAATGCCGATGCTAAATTCATGACAAGTGCAGCAAGTGGCGGTCTTATGGAAGTCCAGGCTGGCAATATCGCTTTACAAAGAGGTATAAGCCAGGAAGTGAAAGATTTTGGTCAGTTAATGATAACAGATCATGGGAAAGCAAATGACGATCTTAACGCAATGGCGACCTCAAAAAATGTGGTATTACCTGCTGTAGTGAGTAATGACGATCAGAAAAAATTAGACAAGCTTAACAAAGTGGATGCTAAGGATTTTGACAAAACCTATATTAATATGATGATTGAAGACCATAATGCAGCTATTGACATGTTTCAAAAAGTTGTAGATAATCCCAAAGATGCAGATGTAAAGGCATGGGCCCAAAATACACTCCCTACATTGCTTCATCATCTTGAGCAGGCAAAAGCAGATAAAACTATACTTGATAAATAGGGTTTAGACTAAACAACACCATGTTAGTCGTGTAAATCACCTTTCTGTTCCATTTCTAAATCAAGATCTATTTTCATGATATTTTTACAGGAAGCGGCCAATATTGTACCAATCATAGATCCAATAATGGCACCACAGATCACATCTAAAGGAAAATGAACGCCGACATATACCTGGGCAAAAGCTATTGAAAACGCCCATGTGAGCAATAAGGGTTTAAGCCATTTAATGCTATGTGGCATGATGGAAATGAGAAAAACGGCTACAGTAAAATGATTGGCTGCATGGTTTGAAGGGAAGCTGAACTGTCCACCGCAGCTGCTTAAAAGCAATCGCACCTGACCAGTTAGATCGGGATCATAACAAGGCCTGAGACGATGAACAAACGGCTTTATTAATGAAGCACAGAACTGGTCACATACCAAAACAGCCAATGCGCCGAATAATATAATATATAGTCCTTTAAGTTTGAAATTATAGACGAGGAATACTCCGAAAAACACATACAATGGAATCCATATAGGCCCGAAGCGAATAAGTGGCATAATCAAATCAAAAAAACTATTTGAAATGCCTGAATTGAAAAAACGGAAAAGCGAATGGTCAATTGAAATGATCTGGTTCATGCTAAAGTAATGTTGATAACATTAATTGACATATAATCATGGATTGTTTGCCTTACTAAAATTATCAGTCGCAAAAATAGCAACCAATCCATCAAAGAAGACACAATAGGGGAATATAAATACAAGATTAGGGTGCTTTAGGATTCAAATGCGCTTTGAAGCGAGGTTTCTACCTATCTTTGCATAAATTATAATAAAAAAGGAAACGTTTTGACATTGATAAAATCAATTTCAGGTATCAGGGGAACCATAGGTGGTTTGAGCGGTGACACACTAGCGCCTGAAGATATCGTGGAAATTACATCATCCTATGCCTTTTGGCTTAAGCAAAGATCAGCCCAACATAAAGTAGTTATTGGCCGAGATGCCCGTATTTCCGGAGAAATGGTAAAAAGTATCGTTCAGGGAACGCTTATGGCGAGCGGCATTGACGTTATAGATACAGGTTTATCAACTACCCCTACCGTGGAAATGGCGGTAGTAGAAGAAAATGCCGGAGGAGGAATTATTATTACAGCAAGTCATAACCCAAGGAACTGGAATGCATTAAAACTCCTGAATGAAAAGGGCGAGTTTATTTCGGCCGAGGACGGGGAAGAAATTCTCAGAATCGGAAAAGAAAATGGGTTTGAATACGCAAAAGTAGAAAATCTTGGTCAATATATTCCAAAAACAGAATACATTGATATCCACATTGAAAAGATACTTGAATTACCATTGGTAGACGTAAAAGCTATAAAAGCAAAGAAATATACAATCGTTGTTGATTGTGTGAATTCAACCGGTGGTATCGCAGTTCCCCGTCTTCTGAATGCATTAGGCGTGGCGAAAATCCATGAATTATATACTGAACCTGATGGAAAATTTGCCCACAACCCTGAGCCGCTCCCTGAGAATCTGGGTGCCCTTAGTAATGAGGTAAAATTTCATAAAGCAGATCTTGGCATTGCGGTAGACCCGGATGTCGACCGGTTGGCCCTGGTTTCTGAAGATGGAAGTTTTTTCGGAGAAGAGTATACACTTGTTGCTGTTGCAGATTATGTGCTACAAAATCAGCCGGGAGATACGGTTTCAAATTTATCTTCGTCAAGAGCATTAACAGATATTACAGAAAAACATGGTCATCAACACTTTTGCTCAGCAGTAGGAGAGGTGCATGTTGTGAATAAAATGAAAGAAGTAAATGCCATAATAGGAGGCGAGGGCAATGGCGGCGTTATTTACCCTGAACTGCATTATGGCAGAGATGCTCTTGTTGGAATTGCTTTATTTTTATCTCATTTGGCAAAAAGCAATAAGAGCTGCTCTCAACTCCGAAGTCAGTACCCAAATTATTTTCTTTCAAAAAACAAAATTCAACTGGACGAAAGAACGGATATTGGTAAGGTGTTTGAGAAAATTAAATTGAAATACAAAAAATTCCCGATCAATACTGAAGATGGTATCAGGATTGATTTTGACAGAGATTGGGTACATCTTCGAAGGTCAAATACAGAACCAATTATTCGTATTTACTCCGAAAGTCAAAACCAGACTACCGCAGAAAACCTGGCGGAAAAAATGGTTCTTGATATAAAAAGTTTGTTATAGCTAAATATTTCCGAGTTTATGAGTCGTATCTACTTTGACAATGCTGCCACTACTCCATTGGATTCAGAAGTAAAACGCGTTATGTGTGAAACTATGGATTTGTTTGGAAATCCTTCCTCAATACATAATGAAGGCAGGCAAGCAAAGACAATAATTGAAAAATCGAGAAAAACTATTGCAAGTCTTTTAGGGGTCGCTCCCGGGGAAATCATATTTACAAGTTGCGGAACTGAAGCCGATAATATGGCCATCAGGAATTGTGTAGAAGACCTGGGTGTCAAACACATAATTTCATCCAGAATTGAACATCATGCTGTTTTGCATTCTCTTGATTACTGTGAAAATAAAGGCATAAGAATCAGTTATGTCAATCTTTTGGACAATGGTCATGTGGATATGGCCGATCTTGAAAAAAAGCTTGCGCAAAGCAGCGATAAAACCCTTGTTAGTCTGATGCATGCTAATAATGAAATAGGGAATCTTCTGGATTTGGAAAATACCGGCGAATTATGTCATAAATACAACGCTTATTTTCATTGCGATGCTGTACAAACCATCGGGCATTTACCTATCGACATAAAAAAATCCAGAATCCATTTTTTAGCTGCTTCTGGGCATAAATTTAATGGACCTAAAGGCATCGGTTTTATTTATATTGATGAAAATGTAAAGATAAAGCCAATGATATTTGGTGGATCTCAGGAGCGGAATATGCGTGGAGGCACCGAAAATATTTATGGTATTGCGGGAATTGCAAAAGCGCTTGAAATAGCATACACCCAAATGGATCAGCAACAAAAACACATACTGGGTATAAAGGAACATTTAATTGCATTGCTTCTTCAAAACTTTGAAGGGGTCAGGTTTAATGGCGATTATAACGGAACTGCATTATTTACGATTTTAAATGCGGCATTCCCGGCTACATTATTTTCTGATATGATTCTATTTAATCTTGATATTGAAGGCATTTCAGTTTCAGGAGGCAGCGCCTGCACATCAGGCTCTGATCAGGGTTCACACGTACTCAGGGAATTAAAATTGACAGAGAATTATCATTCTGTACGGTTTTCATTCGGGAAAAGTAATACCAAAGAGGAAGTGGAGGAAGTGATAGTCAAACTTAAAACCATTTATGAGCCTCAAAAAATTAGCCTTTAAACATTATTTAAAAAAGATGGTATTCAATTTTTGGTAAAATTTTAAATAATTAGTCATGAATAAAAAATCCATTTTATTTATTGCTTGTTCCATGTTGGTGACAGGTTTGGCAAATGCTCAAACCCATAGCTCTCCGGACTCATTGCATTATTGGAAAAGTTCCGGGATTACTCAAATTGCTTTCAACCAGGTTGCGCTGAGCAACTGGCAGGGAGGAGGGCAAAACACAATAGCAGTGTCAGGTTTTTTACACGCATTTGCAAATTATGACAGTGGGGCCAATCAGTGGTATAATAAACTTGAAGCCGGTTTAGGTATTGTGAGATTGGGCGATAATAACCAGCCATTTGAAAAAAGCGATGACGGACTGGAAATCAGTTCTGTCTATGCCCGAGACCTTTCAAATGATAGTGATATATCCAAACACTGGGCTGCGACACTAGGAGGTGATTTTAAAACAACTTTCGCACCGGGGTACAAATATGGTACTGATGCAAATGGGAAAACGGTGCAGGAACAGTTGCTTTCAAAATTTATGTCTCCTGGTTATATATTGATTAACACGGGTATAAAATATAAACTAAAGGATGTTTTTTATGCAATTGCATCTCCTGTAGCAGTAAGAATGACAATATTATCAAATGATTCTATGGCAAGGGTGGGTTCATATGGCGTGCCTCCTGGTCAGCATCTGCGCATTCAGGCTGGCGAATCATTTACTTTTGGTATGAAAATACCAATCATGCAAAATGTGGTATTTGAAACCAATCTGAGTATGTTTGCAGATTATAAACGTCTTGAACAGCAAGCGGTTGACTGGACTGCAAGTCTCACTTGCAAAGTTAATAGTCTAATCACTGCAAATGTGGGGACCCATTTGATTTATGATCAGGATATAGCAGTAACAAGAGCAAATGGCTCGGTAGGCCCTGCGGTTCAGTTTAAAGAAGTGATTGCGCTTGGAATCCAGTATAAACTTTATTAATGGTTTTTTGCTTTTCCCGGCAGACATCCCATAACAGTTATATTTCGTCTGTATGTTATTTGACAAAAAGAAGAAACTGAAGGAAATGAAAAAAGTAAACCTTTTAATTGCTTTATTATTAATTGTTTGCCAGAATACTGCGCAATCTCAGAACTCAGAAACAGATCCTGATTATGCAAAAGGACTACAGATTTATTATTCGGGAGAATACACTATTGCAGTTCAGTCTTTTACAAAAGCAATTGCTTCAAATCCTAAAAATTATGAAGCTTATTTATACAGAGGGAACTGTTATGCATTCCTGCATCAGTTTAAACTCTCGGAACGTGATTTCAATAAAGCCAGGGAACATATGAAAAATAATGCAAAACTGGATTTTGGATATGGATACCTGTACAATGAAATGGGTAATTATAAAAAGGCGATAGAATACCTGGACAAGTCCATAGAACTCGATTCTAAAGATGCCCTTACTTATAATACTTTAGGGGTCTCTTATCAAAGAATAGGCAATCCCAGAAAAGCGATTGAGAATTATACTATGGCGATAAAATATGATTCAACTCTTGGGGTAGCATATAGCAATAGGGGAACTGCCATATATGAAAATCAGGATATTGCCCCTGCAACAAGTTATGATATTAAAACAGCCATAAGAGACTTTGATAAAGCGCTTAAATTCAGACCTGGGTTATGCCTTGCCTGGAGAAATCGTGGACTGGCCTACAGCTTCATTAAAAAATATGATCAGGCTCTGAGCGACCTTAATCAAGCTATCAAATGCAGCAATAATGACCCCATCTATTATATAAACAGGGGAACATTATTTACCACCATGGGAAGATATCCTGAGGCCATTGAAGATCTTAAATATGCCATAAGCATCAATAAAAATCTACCACAGGCCTATATACTCCTAGGTGAGGCATTTTTCAAAAACAACCATACACAGGATGCTGTTTCTTATGAAATGGAAGCTGCGATTATTGACAAAAGTTATTCAGGAATTGCAGATTACAATATCGCGCGATATTATTGCGTTTCAAAAGATAAAGAATTAATGATGAAGTATTTAAAATTAGCAAAAAGGAATGACTACTTCAAACCCATAGATAATCTTGCCAATTTTTTAAAGGACGCTGAATTTCTTCGATTCAAACAGGATAAGGATTTTGATGAATTCAGGCAATCTGTCAGAGGAAACAGGCTTTGATTTCGTTTATTATCCGGTATTTTCAATCTGCCCAATTTCCGATCCTAATAATCTGCTTCATTTAATTCCAATATAATATGTCTGCCAGTACAATATTTTATCTTATCAATATCATTGTAATATTCAATTTTCTGTTAGGCAGGGTCTTGGATTATCTCAATAATCGTAGTTTCAGCCCTGAACTTCCACCGGAACTGGCATCTTTTTATGATGCTGACAAGTATAAAAAATCATTGCTTTATCACAAAGAAAAAGAGCGACTCAGCACATGGGAAGAAATACTGGGATTTGCAGCTATTATGATCTTTTTGTGGCTGCACGGATTTGTTTGGCTCAATGATCTTTTAGAACCTCTTATCAGTAATCGTATTGTTCTGGCCCTTGCATATTTTGGTATTTTGTCTCTGGCTTCAGGTATTTTAAGTTTCCCATTCGGCATTTATAACACTTTCGTCATTGAAGAAAAATTCGGCTTCAACAAAACAACTGTAAAAACATATATAACAGACAAAATCAAAGGTATTATCCTGGCCACATTGCTGGGTGGAGGGCTGGGTTATCTTTTTATATGGTTGATGATTAGTATTGGCCCGAATTTCTGGATTTACACCTGGGCTCTGGCTATTATTCTCACTCTGTTTCTGAATATGTTCTATACTTCCCTTATTGTTCCTGTTTTCAATAAATTAACACCATTATCTGCCGGCGAACTCCGGGATAAAATAGATGAATATGCTCTTTCGGTACAGTTCCCGGTTAAGAATATTATGGTCATTAATGGCTCAAAGAGGTCGGCAAAGGCCAATGCTTTTTTTTCCGGAATGGGTAAAGGCAAAAAGATTGTTTTGTACGATACGCTTATTGACAATCATACCACTGATGAACTGGTAAGCATCCTGGCTCATGAAGTCGGGCATTATAAAAAGAAACATATCATTCAAGGTATGTTTATAAGCTGGATTCAGATCGGGTTTATGTTATGGTTGCTGTCAAGGTTCGTTTTTAGTGACATAATCTCTTCCGCATTGGGTGCTTCTCATATGGAAATTCATATAAACCTGATTGCATTCGGAATATTGTTTGAGCCGATTTCTCTGGTTATTGGTATATTGATGAATCTGTTATCACGGAAAAATGAATACGAAGCTGATGCTTTTGCTGTACAAACTGCCCAAAAGCCTGCTTTTATTAATGCACTGATCAGGTTGTCAACCGATAATCTATCAAACCTCAGACCGCATCCTGCTTATGTGTTTTTCCATTATTCACATCCTACACTTCTTCAAAGAATTGAGGCAATCCAAAAGTATAGGGTTTTTCGGTCTGAATAGGTTTTTATGGATTCCCTGGTTTAGTTTGATTTGTAGAATCCATATTATCTTTACAGCGGGAATTCACATCTCAGAAACTTATTCAATGGCATTGTCTTAGAAATACCTTTTAAAAAGATGTTGTTCAATTCCATACAGTTTCTCGTCTTTTTTCCGGTAGTTACCATCCTGTATTTCCTGCTGCCTCATGCTTTTCGATGGGCTTTGCTTTTAACGGCAAGTTGTGTATTTTATATGGCCTATGTGCCCTATTATATTCTTATTCTGGCTTTTACAATTTGTGTGGATTATATTTCAGGAATAAGTATTGAAAATGCCTCAGGGCATCGTAAAAAGGTATTTCTGATCATCAGTCTTATTTCCAATATTGGGATTCTGTCTTATTTCAAGTATTTCAATTTCCTGAATGATAATCTCATTGCATTGGGGCATTTGATACAACAGCCCATTGGCTTCAGGCATCTTTCCATATTATTGCCTATTGGCCTATCTTTCCATACATTCCAGGCGATGAGTTATAATATTGAAGTATACAGAGGCCATCAGAAAGCGGAGCGCCACTTTGGTCTTTTTTCATTGTACGTTATGTTTTACCCACAATTGGTTGCAGGTCCTATTGAGCGCCCTCAGAACCTGCTGCACCAGTTTAGAGAGAAGCATATTTTTAAATATGAAGAAGTTGCAGACGGGTTGAAACTGATGCTCTGGGGCTTCTTCAAAAAAATAGTTGTTGCGGACAGGCTTGCCAACTATGTCGATGAGGTATATAATCACCCGGGTGCATATCATGGTTTGCCTGTTGTGATTGCTACCATTTTCTTTGCATTTCAGATTTATTGTGATTTTTCAGGCTATTCAGATATCGCCATTGGAGCTGCCCAGGTAATGGGTTTTAGACTGATGGATAATTTTAACAGACCTTATTTTTCAGCATCTATTTCCGAATTCTGGAGACGCTGGCATATATCCCTTTCAACCTGGTTTCGAGATTATTTTTATATCTCGATCGGTGGCAACAGGGTGAGCATTCCCAGGTGGTATTTTAATTTATTTCTCACATTTCTGGTTAGTGGATTATGGCATGGGGCCAACTGGACATTTATAATCTGGGGCGCATTGAATGGAGTCTATATTGTCCTGGAAATAATTATTAAGCCAATTACTTTAAAGTTTCCGAAGCTGATAAATTTCAGAGTCTTGAATGTGCTGATAACATTTATACTAATCGATTTTGCATGGATATTTTTTAGAGCCTCATCCGTTCAGAATGCAGTCATTTTGATTCGGAATATGTTTGTGTTTTCTAACGGGGGACTAAAATGGGCTTTATTTGATACTTATGATTTCTGGATATGTGTCATTTCCATTTTGTTTATGGAATGGGTTCATTACATGGAGCGACACAATAAAATGCGTCATTTTTTCAATGACAGACCGCTGATTGTTCGTTGGGCTATGTATACTTTCCTTGTTTGGGCCATATGGATATATGGTGTTTTCGGTGCCCGTGAATTTATTTATTTCGTATTCTGATGCAGGTTAAGAAATTCATATCAGGCGCATTTTTGTTTATCGGAATAAACATCTTAGTATTACTAATAAGTTTCCGCATTATTCATTATTTTGAACATTGCTATCAATACCATAACTGGGAAACCGATTCTGATTTATTGATTATTCCTCAAAATAAATCTGTTGATCTGTTGATTATGGGCTCTTCTCATGCCCGGATATTTACCAGGGACAAGAATCATCTTCGCGTTGAAAATATTCTCCATAAAAGCCTGATTGATATCGGAAAGGGTGGTGGCGAAGGAGGAATTGTTACCAATCTTGTTATGCTCAATTATTTTTATGACCAGGGAGATACTGCGAAACAGATCATTTATTTTATAGACGCCTGGCCATTTTTTAGTAGCAAATGGAATGAGAAAAGCTATTTTCTAACAAATGAACCCATAAATGCAGATTTATTGAGGTTATGCTTTCAATATCATGTTGACCATGATGTTATGTTAAATTATTTCAAGTCAAAATATACTATCGATTGGTTAGAACGCAAACCTAAATCGCGGGAAATTAATAATGATGAGTTGCATGACATAAGTAGAGAAGCCATTGAAAAAAGACTGGCTTCACTTTATATTGAGCCTTATGACGTAAATGTTTTCAATCATTATGCATTCCTGATGGAAGAAGTCATCCAATTGGCTCGGGCACATCATGCCAAACTGACATTTATTTTCCCGCCAACTTTGCTGGATGACAACCGCGGGAAAGACAAAGTTTTGAAACTTCTTTCTGGTTTTAAAACAAAATATGGAACGGATTATTACGATTATTCTAATGTAATTCAGGATTATACGCTGTTTTACAACCATGATCACCTCAATACAAAGGGAGTTGCTTTTTTTACGGACAAGTATCTGGCACCACTGCTCTAACAGGATCTGGCATACATTGTGTTAAAAAAGAAAACGTACTTTCGTTGAGAAATATATAATTTAGCACCATAACTTTAAATTTATAAAGCTTTGAAAACAAGAAACATCGTTATTATTGCAATCCTCGCCCTAATTGTTATTTTGGGAGGATGTACTTACAATTCCTATAATGGTTTGGTAAGAAATGACCAGAATGTACAGAACGCCTGGAGTAATGTGGAAACCAATTATCAGCGTCGTACGGATCTTTACAACAGTGTGATCAAAGTAGTTCAGGGATCGGCAAACTTTGAAAAATCAACTTTGACCGATGTCATCGCAGCAAGATCAAAAGCGACAAGTATCAGCGTGAATATCAATGATCCCGCAACACTTAAAGCATACGAGCAGGCTCAGTCACAATTTCAGGGCTCTTTCAGCAAATTAATGGCTGTAGCAGAAGCATATCCGAATTTAAAGACAACCCAGGCATTCCAGGATTTCCAGGTTCAGATTGAAGGAACAGAAAACAGGATCAACATTGCCCGGCAGGATTTTAACAACACTGTGAACAGCTACAACCTGTCGGTCAGAACTTTCCCGGGAAATATTTTTGCGGGCATGTTTGGCTTTAAAACCAGGGATTATTTTCAGGCTAAAGCTGGAACGGATTCACCTCCTGATATAAACTTTAAATAATATGTTTTCAATATTTCTTAAAAAAGCCATCAATTACTTTTCAGATTCTGAAAAGGAGAAGATACGAACTGCCATACAGGAGGCTGAAAAAAGCACAACCGGAGAGGTGCGGATTTTTGTGGAACACTATTGCAAACACGGGAATGCAGTCGTAAGGGCTGCAGAGGTTTTTCATAATTTGAAGATGGATGAAACCGCCGACCGGAATGGCGTATTGATCTATATTGCATTAAGCCACAAACGAATGGCCATATATGCTGATTCAGGGATGTATTCAAAAGTTGAACCCGGGTTCTGGGATGAAATGCTTCATAAAATGCAGGGCCATTTTAAGAAAGAAAAATTTGCTGAAGGCATCATTTCAGCTATCCATGACATCGGCTTAAAATTAGCCGGGTTTTTCCCGGACGGTTCTTTAGAAAAAAATGATAAGCCTGATGAGTTGGTTTTCGGCAAGCGATAGTGGTTATAAACTCAACCCGATTCTTATCTTTTAAATAAACAAAATGAAACGATATATTTTATCAATAGCTTTATTGTTAATGGCTTGGTTTACTCAGGCACAGATACTGCCAAGGCCAGCTAATGCAACACTGGTCACTGATAATGCTCATGTATTAAGTAATGAGCAGGCTCATGCTTTGGAAAGCAGATTGGTTGCACTCGATGACAGCACTTCCAACCAGATAGCTATTGTCACTATTCCGACACTTAATGGATATGATGTTGCTGACTATGCCAATAAATTATTGAGAGAATGGGGTATTGGTTCTAAGAAGAAGAACAATGGAATATTAATTCTTGTCGCTGTTCAGGATCACAAAGTAAGAATTGAAACCGGATATGGCCTTGAAGGCGCTATTCCTGATGTGACGGCCAACAGCATTATTGCCAATGATATAACGCCGAATTTCAAGGCAGGTAATTATTATCAGGGCCTGGATCTGGCCGTAACATCATTAGGAAAGGCGGCGGCCGGCGAGTATAATATCAAACGTACCGATAATAAAAAAGGTCATTCGGTAGGTGGCTGGTTTTTTGCCATATTTTTTGTTGTCATCCTCATATTGAGTATCATAAGAGGTTCCGGCGGTGGAAAAGGCGGAGGCATGATCAGCCGGAGAGGCAGTGGCTTTATTGCACCATTCCTTTTAGGATCACTCCTTGGCGGAGGCTTCGGTGGCGGAGGCGGTGGAAACAATGAAGGTTTTGGTGGCGGCGGCGGCTTCGGCGGTTTTGGCGGCGGAAGCGGCGGTGGCGGCGGTGCCAGCGGCGGATGGTAGACCTAAATGGCCATTAAATTTTCAGATTCGGGTATTTACTTAATTGATTGAAAAGTATGGTGACTAAAAGAAAGAACGCCGCAATTTTGCAGGCATTTATTGAAATGAGTTTTATCGTATTCCTTTTTTATTCAAACCTGTTGATGGGAGAATTTACCCAGTCTAAAATTGATGGCGGTAGAAAATTCTGGCCTGCATTAATGGATATTTTCTCAATCTATAATTTCTTTATTGCCATTGTGGCAAGCATCATTGGCTATTTTGTATTCAGTTTCCTCAGGAAAAGGGTATAAATTTCGTCTCCTTTGCAATCTTTGCGTGAAATGTCCAGGAGAACACTTTCGTTTCTCACCAAATTTCAAATTTCCAATTTCAGGTTTTCAATTTTCCCTAACTTGCCCTCTTAAAATCATTTTATGAGCAACGAAATCAGAAACCTGGAACCCAAAGCATTGTGGAATAATTTTGCTGACCTGAACGCTGTGCCGAGGCCATCAAAAAAAGAAGGCCGTGTCATTGAATTTATCAAAAAATATGGTGAATCACTTGGATTGCCAACATCGGTAGACGAAACGGGGAATGTCATCATTAAAAAACCAGCCAGCACTGGCATGGAAAACCGCGAAACGGTTTGCCTGCAAAGCCACCTGGATATGGTGCATCAGAAAAACAACGATACCAATTTTGATTTCAGTACAGAAGGAATCCAGATGTATGTGGATGGCGACTGGGTCAGAGCCAAAGGGACAACCCTAGGCGCTGATAACGGTATTGGCGTTTCAACCATTATGTCTATCCTGGCTTCAAAAGATATTGTCCATCCCGCTTTAGAGGCGCTGTTTACTATAGATGAAGAAACTGGTATGACGGGAGCATCCGGATTGAAAGGCGGGTTGTTGAAAGCGGGAATATTATTGAATTTAGATACAGAAGATGATCATGAGTTGACGATAGGCTGTGCCGGTGGGGTAGATGTAACGGCAAACGGAAATTATTATGAAGAATCTATTCCAGCGAACACTGTAGGCTATCTGCTTACCCTTAAAGGCTTAGCTGGCGGACACTCTGGTATGGAAATACATTTGGGTAAAGGGAATGCCAATAAACTTATCAACAGGATATTGCAGCAGGCTTCTGAAAGTTTTGGGATTAGAGTGAGTTCTATTGATGGTGGTGGATTGCGCAATGCAATCCCACGGGAATCAAAATCAGAACTGGTTGTACCCAAAGAGAATGAAGCAGCTTTTAAAAAATTTGTTGAATCAGAAGGAGCGGTTTTAAAGCAGGAATATGCAACTACCGATCCCGGATTGCAAGTGATACTTGAGCCAAAAGAAATAAGTGGAAAAGTATTATCAAAGGAGTTTCAGGATACCCTTTTGAGAGCTATTTATGCTGCACCGAACGGTATCTTCCGGATGAGCCCGGATATCAAAGATCTTGTACAAACCTCTAACAATGTGGCACGTGTATTGGTGAAGGACTCACTATATACCATTCAAAACCTTACAAGAAGCTCCGTAGATTCCGAAAAAATGGACCTTGCCAGAGAAATCCGCTGCACATTTGAACTAACCGGTGCCAAAGTTGATTTCAACGGTTCTTATTCAGGCTGGACACCCAAACCTGAAACGCCTATTGTAAAACTCATGAGCGGCTTATATCGTGAGATGTTCAAAACAGAACCACTCGTTGATGCCTGCCATGCCGGACTTGAATGTGGTATCATTGGCACCAATTATCCCAATATGCAAATGATCTCTTTCGGCCCTAATATCCTTGGCGCCCACTCACCTGATGAAAGGGTGCAGATAAGTTCTGTGCAAAAGTTCTGGGGATTTTTGATTGAGACGTTGAAGAGGGTGCCAAAACAATGAGGTAATGAGATAATGAGATAATTCTTTTTTGACAGATGGATAGATGAGTTTATTGTGGAGCATTGGACTGAGCCTTATGACATTTCATGCTCCTTCGAATTGAAACGATACAATGCTACAGCTATCGTACCTATTGCCATTATAAGCGTCGCCATTGTAATAGACAAGTCGGAATTAGGATCGCTTAATCCATTTGCGGTTTCAGATGCTATTCCTTCATATTCAAAGGCTTCCTGATGCCGTGCTTTTTGATTACCAACTGCGTTATAGCCTGCGTTTTTTCTTAACCCTGCATATGTAGCTTCTGCCTTAACCAAATTAAAGTTTGAAAAAGTTATGAGCAGGAATGCCAGCGCCAATGGCAATTTTTTTATAAATATTTTGGTTTTCAAAGTGTTTGATTTTTAGGTTGCATTTAACAGCAATCATATAGACAATGAAAAAGCGTTCTTGTTTAATTATCTTTCATTTTTTTTCACGAATCCGGATAATTTCTTCGAATACAGGCTAAAATTGATCATAAATTAAATTTTTAAACTTTTTCTTGCGATATCCGGTTTAGTTATTATCTTTGCTAACGAACGTTAGGTTTTAGATGGAAACGACTTATATAAACCGTAAGGATCATATCAAACAGGTAGCCCAGCAGTTATTCCGCAAAAACGGGTACACTGCCACGTCTATGCGCAACCTTGCGGGTGAGATCGGTATAGAACCAGCCAGCCTGTACAGCCATATCAAGGCCAAAGAAGATATCTTACAACAGATATGTTTTGGTCTTGCCAATGATTTTTTCTCAGCTGCAAACCCTATATGTGATTCTTTAATGTCACCAGAAGAAAAATTGAGAAGGGCGATTGTGGCACATATCCAGGTCATAACAAACAATCTGGATGCTTCGGCTGTTTTTTTTCATGACTGGAGGCATTTAGGTACGGAATCACTTAAAAAATTCAGAACTTTACGAAGTGAATATGAAGAATTGTTCCGTAGTATTGTGAGAGAGGGAATGGCTGAATGCGTATTCCGTAAAGTGAATGAAAAGTTTATGGTACTCACCATATTTTCAGCGATGAACTGGACTTATGAATGGTACCAACCGGGTACGAACCTGAACAGTGAAGTAATAGGTAACAACGTGGCTGATATGTTGATAAATGGATTAAAAACTATTTGAGAATTTGAAAATTTGAGAATTTGGGAATGAAAGAATCTGATGATGTGATAATTACTTTTTACCTCTCACTTCTTACTTCTCACTCTTTACTGATGACTGAATAACTGATAAACTGAAATACTATGTACGGAGGAGGATACACCGGTGAACCGGAAAAAAACCAACCGCAGGCGCAGGACGATCCTGTTTTACTCGCTGAATTCGAGGCTAAAATTGACCGCGGCGAAAAAATAGAACCACGAGACTGGATGCCGGCGGATTACCGCAAGCAACTGATAAGGATGATTGAACAGCATGCGCATTCTGAAATTATTGGCGCTTTGCCGGAAGGGACTTTTATTACAAGGGCACCCGGTTTCAAGCGAAAAATGGCTTTAATGGCTAAGGTGCAGGATGAGATCGGTCATGGCCAGATGCTGTATAGCGCTGCTGAAACGTTAGGCAAAACAAGAGAGCAGATGTTCAACGATCTGCTCAGCGGGAAATCAAAATACTCCAATGTGTTTAATTATCCAGCTATTACCTGGGCGGATGTTACCGTTATTGGTTTTTTGATTGATGCAGCGGCTATCGTGAACCAGGTTATTAATTCCAAAGGTTCTTATGGGCCCTATTGCAGGGCTTTGGAACGTATATGTTATGAGGAAGCATTCCATCTTAAACAAGGACATGACGCTTTCGTAGCGCTTGCCGCAGGCAGTCCTATGCAAAGGCAAATGGCCCAGGAATCCCTGAACAGGTGGTGGGAACCTATCATGCACTTTTTTGGCCCTTCGGATAAAATGTCGGTACACTCTGAAAGATTGATGCGCTGGAAAGTAAAATTGGCTTCAAATGATGATATGCGCCAGCAATTTCTCAATACTTATGTACCTAAGATATGGGAACTGGGTATGACCCTGCCTGACCCTAACCTCAAGAAAAACGCGGAAACAAAACAATGGGAATTCACCGAACCAAACTGGGATACTTTCTTTAAAGTCATCAATGGGGACGGCCCATGTAATAAAGAAAGACTTGCTGTTCGCAAATGGGCCGAAGAAAAAGGCCGGTGGGTAAGACAGGCTCTTATAAATCCAAAAGAAAAATATACATTACCATACGCATAGACAATGAAAATAATAAGCTTAGACCCTCGTATCAGCCGTATTTCCGAACTGCCAGGGCAGGATGAAACTGTTATTGTTGATCACCAGGAAGGATGGATCACGTACGAGGTTTTTCATCAGAAAAAGACAGGAACACAACACACGCATGTAGGTATAGTACATGCTCCAAACGCAGAAATGGCCATCATTTTTGCAAAAGAATCTTTCGCCAGAAGGGGGGCAACCTCCAATATCTGGGTGGTAAAATCTGAGGATGTAACAGCGCTTGACTACACGGACTCAGATATATTTGATACCACAGCCGAGAAAACATACCGTGACGCATCATTTTATAAAACAAGGGACAAGATCGATCAACTAAAAGGAAACGAAGGACATGAGTAATCCGGAATATTATAATGCTGTAAAAGAGCTGCTTTACAAAATGGCTGATGATGAACTGATTATGGGGCATCGCAATTCAGAATGGACGGGTATAGGGCCTGTTCTTGAAGAAGATATAGCTTTTGGAAGCATGGCACAGGACAAAGTGGGACATGCTTATAATTTTTATCAGTTGCTACATGAAATGGGTGAGGCTGATCCTGATATCATTGCATTCCAACGGGAAGAAAAAAAATTTAAGTGCTGCCACTTGGTTGAATTGCCCATTGGTGAATATGATTTTAGCCTTGTCAGGCATTTTCTATTTGATCATGCAGAGTATCTTCGTTTTGAAATGTTGAGTAATTCAACTTTTGAACCGCTGGCCAATCTTGCAAAAAAATATAAAGGAGAAATCAAATATCATGTATTTCATGCAAATACCTGGATTAAACAATTGATGAACGGTAGTGAAGAAAGCAAAGCAAGGATACAGCCTTCTTTCAATGAACTCTTTGCAACCGCCTACAGCATATTTGAACCGGGGCCTTTTGAAGATACCCTGGCCCGGGAGGGCGTTTTTGCCGGTGAAACAGTTCTGCAATCGAAATGGGAAGAGACAGTGAGTTCGATTTGCAGTGCAAATGGAATAATTCTCGCACAGGTAAATGACAAGTCACTAGCTTATGGTGGAAGAAAAGGATATCATACAGAATACCTTAGTCCTTTACTCAATGAAATGACAGAGGTATTGCGTTCAGAGCCCGGCGCGATCTGGTAAAATACTAGATTCGTTTTTAATCAGGATTAACCCTGTTCCTTTGAATGGTATTGTGATTCTGATCAATAATTATTATATTTGTTCTTTAGTTCAAATCCCAAAGAACAAAAGAAACCCATGGCTAATAGTGCTTTCGGCGAATCAGAGCGCATAAATGAATTGCTTAATCAGGCATACACGAGCCGGGTTAATAATTTAACCCGCAGTGTAGAACTTGCTGAAGAAGCACTAAAATTCAGCCGGGATATTGATGATAAATCTTTGATTGGGCGAAGTCTGAATCAGCTTTCCTTGTTTTTTATGATCCTGGGTGAATATGACCGATCTACCCAGACTTCAAAAGAAGCCATTCGGATTTTTGAGGAATTAAATGATGAGAAGGGGATTGCAGATGCCAAATATAACATTGCAGGCATCTATTATAAAACTGACAATTTTCATTTGGGACTCGCGTATCTCATTGATTGCCTTAGTATTTATAAAAAATATAGTGATTACCATAACGAATCCAGGGCTGAAAAATCACTCGGAACTATCTATGAATATTTCGGAGATGTAAACAATGCTATTCAGTCTTACCAGAACGCAATTGAGGCAGGTAAAAAGACAGGAGATCAAAACCTGGAATCAAATGTCTATAACAATCTGTCAGGCTTGTACCTGAAGCAGAATAAAATTGATGAGGCTTCAGAACTTATTGACAGATCCATTGAGATTAAAACAAGGACGGGTGATACGCGTGGACTTGCTTTTGCCATTTATGGTAGGGGTAAGGTTTATGCCGCAAAGAAACTTTATGCTAAAGCAGAAAGTGATTATAAGGAATCTTTGGCCATTCACGAATCTATGGGTGAGAAACTCGGTCTTGGAATGGCTTTGCGAAAATTAGGTGCTCTTTATATCGAGATGAAGAATCTTGATAAAGCCAGGGAAGTTATTCTCCGTGCCATTGAATTCGGCCACATGCATAATATTGTGATCGTCAAATTTAAATGCGATTATCTTCTATATCAAATCTGTAAGATAGAAAATAATCCGGCAGGAGCGTTGGAATACCTGGAACGGCATTTTAAAGAAAAAGAAGCGGTTATTAATACCCAAACGTTAAAGGTTATTGAAAATTATGAATTGATAACCCGGATGAAAACGCTTGAAAAAGAGGCGGAAATGCAAAAGGAAAAGGCTGATATCATTGAAAAAAAGAACCGGGCCGAAGAATCTGCAAGAGTGCGGCAGGAATTTCTCTCAACTATGAGCCATGAAATAAGAACACCCTTAAATGCTGTTATAACCATAACTTCTTTATTGGAAGAAAAAACCGACCCTGAAGAAAAGCAATTGCTTGATTCATTAAAATTTGCTTCTGGAAACCTTCTGAGAATCATTAATGATATTTTGGATTTTACAAAACTGGATAGTGGTAAGTCTAAACTGGAAACACACCAAACGCAGTTCAAAGTTCTTATAGAAAATATTTGCCGCACTTATGACAGCCTTGCCAAGGAAAAGGGGTTAAGGCTGTCCTTAAAAATGGACGTGGATATTGCTGAATCATATTATGTTGACGAAACCAAACTCACGCAGATTCTAGGTAATCTGATTAGTAATTCCATAAAATTTACAGATAAGGGGAATATTGATATTGTCGTGGAAAAATCAGGATCTAACCAGAAATCTGATAATCTCGTTTTCAAAGTTACCGATACCGGAGAAGGCATATCAGCTAATAACTTGGAAGAAATATTCAATTCTTTTTCACTGACTAAGCCAGTGACGACCCGGAAGCATGGGGGAGCCGGACTCGGGCTCGCCATAGTGAAAAAATTAATCGAGTTGCATGGCAGTGAAATAAAAGTATCGAGTGAATTAGGTAAAGGATCCACTTTTTCATTCGAATTGCAATTGTTAAAGGCATTATCTATCGGGAATTCAAATACGGATTTAACAAGTGCACTAAAGGGTAAAATGGCGCTCGTAGCCGAGGACAATGAAATTAATGCTTATGTAATTCGTAAATTATTAAAAAAATGGGGGATCGTTTCTGAGCACGCTTTGAATGGAAATATGGCGGTAGAAATGGCTAATTCAAAGATATTTGATTTTATTTTGATGGATATCCACATGCCGGAAATGAACGGTTTCGATGCGGCCCAGATGATCAGGGAAATTGATAATCTAAATAAAAAAACACCGATTTTTGCCTTAACAGCAGATATTACAGCCTCATCCCATGAGGAATATGTGCAATATTTTAATGGATTTCTATGGAAACCGCTACAGATTGAAAAACTGTACGATGCTCTGGTGGGCACAAATTGATTTTTGAGAGACTGCCCCGCGTTCATTACCTTTGCCCTTTTATGAAATTTCAAATCCAGGCCAGTTGCGCTAATACCTCTGCACGTGCCGGTACTATAACTACAGATCGGGGGCAAATTCAAACTCCTGCGTTTATGCCGGTTGGTACTGTTGGCACAGTGAAGGCGATTCATTTACGAGAATTAAAACAGGA
Organism: Bacteroidota bacterium; assembly: GCA_013288555.1. Taxonomy (GTDB): domain Bacteria; phylum Bacteroidota; class Bacteroidia; order CAILMK01; family CAILMK01; genus JABDEJ01. Next base: position 57,849 of record JABDBQ010000007.1, read on the forward strand.
CCTCGATGCCCCTATTATCCTGGGGAATACATACCATCTTTATGTCAGACCAGGTCTTGATGTCATCGAAAAAGCCGGTGGGCTCCATAAGTTTATCAATTGGGACCGGCCAATGCTCACTGATAGTGGCGGATACCAGGTTTATTCCCTGGCCGGTATCAGGAAAATAAAAGAAGAAGGTGTCCATTTCAGTTCACATATTGATGGAACAAAACTATTCTTCTCGCCTGAGTATGTGATGGATATACAAAGATCCCTTGGCGCAGATATTATTATGGCTTTTGATGAATGTGTCTCATATCCAAGTGAATATAAATATGCTGACCTTTCGGTTGAAATGACACATCGCTGGTTGCAAAGATGCATCAACCGTTTGAATGAAACCGAGCCGAAATATGGTTTTGGACAAACGATGTTCCCGATTGTCCAGGGTAGCGTTTTTAAAGATTTGAGGGTAAGATCCGCTGAGTTTATTTCTTCGATGAATTGTGAAGGAAATGCTATCGGCGGATTGTCTGTTGGAGAACCAACTGAGAATATGTATGAGACCACCGAACTGGTCTGTAATATCCTGCCCAAAGAGAAGCCAAGGTATCTCATGGGGGTAGGAAAACCTGAAAATATCCTGGAGTGCATAAGCCTTGGCATAGATATGTTTGATTGTGTGATGCCCACCCGGAACGGCCGCAATGGCATGATTTTTACAACTGAGGGAATAGTCAATATTAAAAATGCCAAATGGAAAGATGATTTTTCTCCTTTGAATCCTGAACCCCATAGTTTTGTTGACATGGATTACTCTAAAGCTTATCTTCGCCACCTGATTATGAGCGGGGAAAGATTGGGTTCGCAGATAGCCTCACTGGCCAATCTTAGCCTCTACCTATGGCTGGTGAAACAGGCGAGGGAACATATTATTGCAGGAGATTTTCATACCTGGAAACCTATGATGATTGCTAAATTAACAACAAGATTATAATCTGGGAAATAAAAGGACATGTTTAAAATCCTTGATTTATATATCGCCAAAAAATTTATAGTTACCGTCGTGTATATGATGGTGATAACTACTGTTATTTCTATCATTTTTGATATTTCAGAGAAAATGGGCGATTTTCTTAACAAGCATATTCCTATGCATGTTATTGTGTTTGATTACTACATCAATTTTGTTCCGAATATCATTAATCTTTTAAGCCCGATCATCATATTCCTTTCGGCCCTGTATTTTACATCTAGACTTGCAAATAATACTGAAATATTATCGATATTATCCAGTGGCATAAGCTATTATCGTATTTTGAGGCCTTATGTTATGGTGGCCATTCTTCTTGCTCTGATTGATGTTGGTATGAAGAATTATATCATCCCCCGGTCTTATGCAAAACAAGTGAGTTTTGAAACCGGGTATATCGACACGAAATACAATAATACAGAGCATAATATCCACAGGCAGCTGGATAAAAACAGCTTTTTCTATGCCGAATCAGTAGACTACTGGAGCAGTAAAGCCTATCATTTTGCCCTGGAAAGGTTTAATGGCGGGAATCTTGTTTATAAGCTTTGGGGCGATGAGGCAATTTATAATAAGAAAGAAAACAGCTGGCACGTAATGAGGTATTATTCACGCACCATAAACGGCATGCATGAAAGCCTGGCTTTTGGAGATTCCACAGTGGTGAAGATCCCCATAACCATGGAAGATTTCAGCCATAAATTAAAGAGCATGCCAAGCATGACAACACCTGAGCTGAATGCCTTTATTGACAATGAAAAAGAAAGAGGGGAGGAGAATGTAAGTTTTTACCTGGTAGAAAAATACAAACGATTCTCTATGCCATTAGACATTATTGTTCTGGTACTTATAGCCGTTTCACTGGCTACTAGAAAAGTAAGAGGCGGTTTGGGGATGCACCTGCTCCTTGGCATTCTTATCGCTTTATCCCAGGTTATGTTTGTCAGATTTTCAACCACATTTGCCACTAATTCTGATTTCCCACCCCAAATGGCTGTTTTTCTGCCAACCCTCGTTTATGGATTAATAGCCTTTTTACTTATTAGGACAACTCCGAAGTAGAGATTGGAAAATATTCTAATCCGCCTTTACATAGTCCTGCTCATCTCCATTGTCAGACAGAATTAATGATTCACTGGATATTTTTTGTATTGACATTCTTTTTTCAGCCTTGCCTTTTTGCTTAAATATGATTGTTTTGCCATGATCATCAAGTTTCCATGATCCTGTATTCAGGGAGTTTCGCTGCGCAAAAATAAATGTGGAATCCGCATTCAATTCAAGGGTGGCTTCATCGGTAATCATGCGCCATTTGTGCTGCATGGGTTTATAATGGTCTGTACTGCAGGATTGGAGCGTTGCTGTTGCCATCAATAATGTGATACCGTAAATAAATTGTTTCATTATGATGTAATTTAAGGATTGAAACCCGGGTCAAAGATATTAAACCTCAAACCTTATAGCAAGTTTAATGCCGCTATATTTTTCTTTTAAGCAAGCAAAAAATGCCTGCTTTAAAAAGCGTAGTTAAGCGATAAGCTTGGCATAATGGGCAATTGGTTTACCCTTACATAGTTTATCCTGTCGAAATAAAACACGTTTGCTCTGTCATACGCATTGGTGGCCGTTGCGATCACTTTAAAAATACGATGCCTTGTAAAAGTATATGTTTTGGTTACAGATACATCAAGACGGCTGTAATCAGACAACCTGCCACCGTCCAGGGCTGCATACTGGACGCCAAGTGTACCATTTGAGTTGATATAATTTGTATTGACACCCTGCCCCTGAAAAGTCTGGTTTTCATACAATCCCTGTGTCTGGGTAAAAGGAAATCCTGAGCCATAAGTCCACCTGGCTGATACTTCCCAGGTTTGCTTTTTACCTATTTTATAGGCAGCTAATATATTTATAGAATTACGGCGGTCCCAAAAAGGCGGAAAAGTTTCAACGCCATCATTATAAGTGACTTTTGAATATGAGTATGTGACCCATATATAGTACGGGTTTTTGTCATAAGTAAGCAGGAAATCAACGCCATAGCTCTTTCCGGATTCGGTTAAATAATCAGGATCTGTATTGAACTGTTTGTATTCATTGATGGTAACAAGCTGCGGGAAATCCTTATAATATGGTTCAATGGAAAGGGTCGTATTCTTAGCAATATCAGCCTCAATGCCTCCTATAACATCCCATGATTTTTCAATTTTTGAAGCTACAACGTTACCATTAATGTCCTGGAGATCCGCCGGAGCCGTTAGGTATCCGTAAAACAGGTTTACGACATCCTGATCGCTTGTTGCAGCAAAAAGATTTTGAGAATACATACCGGCACCTCCTTTTAATCTTAATTTATCTGTCAAAACATATTTTAATCCAATGCGGGGTTCAAATGAAAATTCATTCAGGTCGGCATAGAATTGCATACGTACACTGGGATCTATAACAAGACGGCCAATGACTTTGTTATAATGTACATATGCCGAAAATGTAGTGGTATAACTATTTTGATCAAGCAATTGATTGGCAGAATTGACATAGTTAAAATCCGTCTGGCCACCATTTATTTCAAATCCATATTTCAAAAGGTCTTTGCCCGGGTAATAAGTAAAATCGAGCCCTGTTTGAAAACCGCCAATATCACTGTTCCGCGGTGCATTTGATGGATCAGTTTGATGATCGGTATAATAAGAATACGAAAAATGACCTTCGATAACTGTTGATGATGAGGATGGGAGGAGTACAAATTTCCCGCCGAGGCCATAAGAGTTCCAGCTGTAAATTGTAGAACCTGGCAGATTGACCTGGTCATTAAAATTAAATCCAAACAAATCAACTTTACTCCCCCCGGGGGCATTAAAGGTGAGTTTGCCATAGAAGTCAAGGAAATCATAAGGCAAGCCATTGGAACCGGCATAAGGGTAAAATACAGGAGCTGATTGAGCCAGGTATGAGCCTCTTACGGATAACAGGTATGATGAACCACCCTGGTCTTCTGTAAATTTACGCAAAGGGCCTTCAATTTCCAGTTTTGACACAAAAGGGCTAATGCTAACATCTCCTGCCAACCGGCTCTGGTTGCCATCGCGTGTATTTACATCCATTACCGAAGAAATACGTCCACCATATGAGGCGTCAAATCCTCCTGTATATACATTAACATTCCGGATGATATCAGGGTCGAAAACAGAAAATAAACCAATAGAATGGAAAGCATTATAAATCGGCATACCATCCAGTAATACCAGGTTCTGTACGGGTGAGCCGCCTCTTATATATAGCTGGCCTCCCTGATCGCCGGTTGAAACCACACCGGGAAGTATTTGTAAGTATTGAGCCAGATCGGCTTCTCCACCCACAGAAGGCATGGTTTTGATTTGCTGCGGGGTAATATCTATTTTGCTCAAACCAACACGGGTCTCATTTTGACTCTTATTTTGCTCGATTCTAACCTCATTGAGACCTATTTCTACCTGGTTGAGATAAATATTAAGCGTTAATAATTTATTGGATTTTACATTGACAGTTGTTTTAAATGTGTCGAAACCAAGTGCATTGCAGATTAAAGTATAGCTTCCTTCAGGTATTTTACTTATTGTGTATATACCGTTCTGGTCACTGTTTCCACCAATACCTTTGCCTAACAGCTTGACATGAGTATAAATCAAAGGCTCTCCGGAGCTTTTATCATAGATTGTTCCCCTGATTTCGCCGGTTTGGGCACTGGATTTCAGGCTTATCCCGAGAAAAACAATTACGAATAAATACAGTAATTCTGTCGCATTTATTTTGCGATGGCTTGATTTAGTCATTCTGGCTTAGAAAATAATATGCAATAGTACTGCTTTTTTTATTCGTTGTTTTGATTAAGTCAGGACAAAATGATCTCGTTATCGAAAAAATGAAATTATAGATTTTTATCTTTTTCTCTTTTATTGGATGATAAGTTTCCTGGTTTCTACTGTCATCCCGCTTAAAACCCGCACCAAATATATTCCTTTTGGATAATCAGCGGTCTGAACCTGGAAATTTTGAATGTCTTTGGATACCAATCCATTATAAACAGTGCTTACCGATTTGCCATTCAAATCTAATATGTCAATCTGAAGCATACACTCCGTAGCAGGCTTATAACTGATGGTTATGTTTCCTTTAGCCGGATCAGGGAAAATGGAAATACCTGAATGGTTATCAGAAAATATATTAATTCCTGAGTTAGCAGTATAATTAAAAGTGTAAACCGTACCATTTGCCGGCATTCCACTCAGGCCATCATAGTCGGCAGATGGGTTCAGCGTAGGGCTGGAAGGGTTACCGGTCAGATAAAATGCTTTCAATATCTTATTATTGTCTTTGTTTTTGGTACTTGCGAAAAACAGGCCTATTGGAGGTCCGGATTTACCATTCCCAAATGCAACATTGGGATCTTTTACCGAGCTGGCTCCAAAATGTACTTCATAGGTAGCATCTTCATAAAGCCACATCTGGAAATTTACATAATCCGAAGTGTCTCCATAGGCCAGACCGGTGTTTTTCCATTCAAACTTAATAATGCGGTTTGGAGTGGTTCCATCTATTTCATAGTTCATTTCAGAATTCGATTTCGATTGGAGTGCAGTAAAAAAGCCGTCAAAATCAAAGTCAGTACTATCCGTTGGGCTTCCTCCGGCGAGTGTTCCTGCACCAAAAAGAAGGATCCCGTCATCTCCCTGACCATCAAAGGGCCAGCTTTGTCCAAACCAGTTAAATGTAGCATGAATATTTCCTTGAAGAAACAAAGAATCTTTCCAGCTGTTGGTAATCAGTGTTGGGTTTGAAAGAGGTGTATAAGTTTTCCCGAAAGCGCTGGATTCCGTATAGGTCTGGGCGTACAATGAGGAACTAATTAATAAGATTCCCGGTAATGAAATGGGTAAAAATTGCTTGATTTTCATTGTTTTACAGGTTTTAAAATTTTAAATAATAAAGATTACAATAAGATTCATTTCCTGTTTTCACATTTTATACTGCAATACTATATTATTTCATGATTTTGCGAGACGCCTGACCCGGGACATTTTTTGTGGTTTATCGGAATAAAATGATACAGATACATATTGAATACAGTATTGGGTATCAGTTCAAATCTCATGATGTAGAAAGGAGAATGGGGTATAAAATATTTTTTGTGTTTGATAGATTTTTATAGTTTTGGCAAACAAATAAAAATTAACACTATGAGAACTTTGATTGCTTCATTGGTGGGCATGATTATCATTTTTGCCTTCCAGGCATTATCGTGGATGCTTTTGCCAATACACAAAAATGCTTTTACCTACACCAAAGACCAGGATGCCATTATGGCTGTTCTGGCACAAAACCTTCATGAAGATGGTATGTATCATATCCCTTCGGCTCCACCTGAGGCTTCGATGGAAGAACATGAAGATTTTATGAAAAAAATGACAGGTAAACCCTGGGCCGTTATTAATTACCATACGTCCATGAGCAATGGCATGAGCTCACAAATGATTTTTGGTTTGGTGTTTGATCTTCTTAGTATTTTATTGGTCGTAATGGTGCTGAATCGTGGGGCCAGTATTTTTAATACGTTCAGTTCAAAGCTCATGCTTGTTATGACCTTTAGCATATTTCTCATCATAACCGGGCCTCTCATGACCTGGAACTGGTGGGGATATCCATCTAATTATGTTATTGGAGATGTTATAGACCTGTTCTTCAGCTGGCTGCTTTGCGGATTATGGCTGGCCTGGTATCTGGGAAGAAGATCTGCTGCCGCCTAAGGCGAAATTTATACAAACAAATTGTAGAGACAGGGCATTCCCCTGTCTCTTTTTATTTAATAATCAAATTAAAAAAGGAATAACCGCCTTTACTTTCTTTTTGTATTGAGGATAAGATTCCGGGAAATGTTCCAACATCATTTTCTCTTCGAGGTTTATCTTATAAATAATAGCTATAATCATGATGATAAAGGCTGCAATTGTATCCCCGGAACAGTAAAACAAAGTTGTTCCTGTAAACATCAAAATTAAACCAGTATAAATAGGATGTCTTGCATAATGATAAATACCACCTGTTATGAGTTCATGATTCTCTTTGAAAGTGATGGCTCCGCTCCAGTTAGAAGCCAGTTTTCTACGGGCAATAATAGCGACAGCCAGGCCGGATATTACAATGCAGTCGCATATGATTATTAATACGGTGGATTGAGAAAGTAAGTGAACTGATAGAAAATCAAACGGTTTGGGTAACCTGGGGTTCAGGTATAAAGTATAGCCTATAACCATAAATATTCTGTAAAAATTTCCCCTGAGTAGTCCTTTCGTTTCAACAGTTCTTTTTGCTTTTTGAGCGCTTACAATCCAATAGAGCAGGAAAATGATCCAGCAGGCAGGAACGATGAAATTGAGAATTAACATATTCAGTTTGCAGTGATCAATTATCAATTGAAAGTGACCTTGTATATAGCAATTATATTGATTTATTACTGACAGCAGCTACCTGGTACTTGTTGACTGCTAACTGTTAACTGCTGACTGAAAAGCTTTCAAAGTAGTCTGTACATCGGCTTCAGTATGTTGGGCTGATACAAACCAGGTTTCAAACTGGGATGGGGGAGGGTAGATCCCATTATGGATCAATGTCCAGAAGAACCTTGCAAATTTTTCAGTATCAGATTTAATTGCTGTTTCATAGTCCGTTACCTTATGATCATTAAAGAATGGCGTGATCATGGATCCGAAAACCGCTACCTGTATTTTTATATGATTCTCCTGCGCAATATTCCTGATTCCATCGGCAAGCAACGCCGTTACGCTATTGATATGCTTGTATATGTTTTTATCTTTTAATAATCGAAGCGTGGCAATTCCCGCAGCCATAGCAATTGGGTTGCCGGATAATGTACCCGCCTGGTAAACAGGACCTAAAGGCGCTACCATATCCATGATTTCTGCCCTTGCACCATAAGCGCCAACGGGCATTCCACCTCCGATAATTTTACCAAGACAAGTGATATCAGGGTTGATATTATAATACGTTTGAGCCCCGCCAAAACACTGCCTGAAACCAGACATGACCTCATCAAAAATAAGTAAAATGTTATTGGCAGATGTTAATTCTCTGAGCTTTTGAAGGAAATCATTTTCCGGCAAGACGAGTCCCATATTGCCAGGAACCGGTTCAATTAAAACAGCGGCAATTTCGTTTTTATACTTTTCAAATGCCTGTGCTACAGCATTGATATCATTATAAGGAACAATAATGGTATCTGCTACAACAGTTTCAGGTACACCTGCACTTCCAGGTAAGCTTAAAGTCAACAAACCGGAACCGGCAGCCGCCAGAAGAAAATCAGAATGGCCATGATAACAGCCAGCGAATTTTATGATCTTGTTTCTTTTTGTAAATGCCCTGGCGAGGCGAACCGCACTCATCACAGCTTCTGTCCCCGAGTTTACAAAACGTACTTTTTCTATTGATGGAAAGGCTTCTTTAACCAGCTCTGCCAGGACAATTTCGTTCTCAGTTGATGCACCGAAAGTTGTCCCTTTTTCAAGCGCTTTAACAATGGCTTCATGAACTATCGGATTGTTGTGCCCTAAGATGAGCGGACCATAAGAACCTACAAAATCAATATAGCGGTTGTTATCGGCATCAGTGATATAAGCGCCTTCTCCTTTATCAATAAATAAGGGAGTGCCACCAACAGATTTAAATGCCCTTACGGGACTATTCACACCACCTACCAGGTGATTGGACGCTTTTTCAAAAAGGGCTTTAGATTTTTCGTAACTCATTGATTCTTGTTCAAAGTAATTAAACCGCAAAGAGTACAAAGGTATCGCAAAGAGCGCCAAGTTTAAAATCTGGAAAAATTTCTTTTCAGTATTCTGACTTTGTGTTCTCTGCGGTTTTGTCTTTTTATACTTTCTGAAAGAATTATGAAATCATGATTTATAAAGCCAAATTTCAAATTTCATTTCTTCCAGTTATTTCCCTGAGAACAGTTTCAACAGCCCTTCAGGCGTTTGTAGAAAACCTGTTATAATCGGTGTGTCACTCAAGGTATAGATACGCGCTTCCGTCATCCTTAATTCATAGACCAGGTCGGAGAACTGAGGCAATAAATCTGTCTCATAACTTACGATAAACTCCTGATCCTGAAGTCCGAATGAATACAACAATAACTGGGTGATATCAGGGAATGACTTGCCGATCTTGATATGTGAATTCATCATTTCCTGGCGCTCTTCACGGCTTTTCATATACCATGGAGCTGTTTTTGTAAACGGATACACAATGAAATATGGTTTTCTTGCATCTTCAAATGGATCCAGTTCCTGGGCAGATCTTTTGGCTTTGGAATACTGAGAAGGTTTGGTCACGCCCCAGAAATTTTCTTTTGGTGTAATGAATTCCCTAAAAGGATTGGTAGCCTGAGCAAAATGAGCCATAAAAGCACTGATGGCGTCTGGTTGTTCAGCATCTACGGTACTCCATACCAGGAAATCAAACTTTGTCTGAGCCGGGTAGACCTGGTAAAACCATGTTTTTTGTGATGCTTCCTGCACGTGTTTCAAAAAGCTTCTTAAGGTATGTTTGCGGTCATCCACACTCTGTTTCCAGTAGTTATCATGAAATGAAAACATTGCGTAATGAACGAGAATTCTATTTTCCATATTGAATTTTATTCTTGAGTTTTAATCTTTTAATTTATTTTCAATTTCTAAGTGAACCACTAAAAACCTTTTTTATTTGCCTCATCCTTTTTCCTTCTCCCGGGAGAAGGGTATAAGTTGGTTTTTAGAGGTTCACTTAATCTTTTTGTCTTTTAATCTTTTAATTTTTCAATTTCCGCAGCTGCATCCTTAGCGAAATAAGTGATAATGAGATCCGTACCGGCTCTTTTCAGGCTGAGCAACATCTCCATCATTACTCTTTTTTCATCGATCCATCCATTAGCTGCGGCAGCTTTGATCATGGCATATTCACCACTTACATTATAGGCAGCCATGGGCACAAGTGAGCGTTCTTTGGCTTTGGCGATGATATCCATATATAGCATGGCAGGTTTCACCATCACAATGTCGGCGCCTTCTGCAATATCTATGTCAATTTCTTTCATGGCTTCACGTGTATTTCCAATATCCATCTGGTAGGTGGCCCGGTTCCCAAATTGCGGAGCAGAATCAGCAGCTTCCCTGAAAGGGCCATAACATGCGGAATAATATTTGGCTGAATAGGCCATAATGCTTACCCTTTGAAAACTATTCTTATCAAGTATTTCTCTTATTGCTGCTACCTGGCCATCCATCATGGCGCTTGGCGCCACAATATCCGCGCCTGCTTCGGCATGGCTCAGCGCCATATTCTGCAGCACTTTTAATGTCTCGTCGTTTTGTACATAATCATCATGCACAATGCCGCAATGTCCATGATTGGTATAACCACAAACGCAAACGTCCGTCATCACAACTACATCCGGGAAATCCTTTTTGATCATCCTGATCGCATTCTGCACCGCCCCGTTCGGGTTATGGCTTTCGGTACCGGTATCGTCTTTATGACTTGCCAGCCCGAATATCAGGATAGATTTGATACCCAGTTTTACCACTTCTTCACACTCTGTTTTCAGCGTATCAACTGAAAAGCGATATTGCCCGGGCATGGATGAAATAGCTTCTTTTACGCCCTGGCCATCTTTTACAAATACAGGATATACAAGATCTTCTTTATTCAGAATTGTTTCCCTGACAATACTTCTCAGTGAATCCGAATTTCTTAATCTTCTTGGTCTGTTTATCATACTCTGGAACTATTTGAAAATTTGAAAATTTGGCAATTTGAAAATGGAGGTAAAAGGCAAATGTTATTCATTTATTTATTTTCAAAATAATTTAAAATGGCCTGGGTCAATCCCTCTGTGGTATAGCTTTCAGCAATGATGTCAGGCTTCAATCCCATTTTAATACATCTCTCAGCAGTTACAGGGCCTATAACGGCGACCTTTGCATTTTTCTTGTCTACTTTCAAATCGCAAAAAGATTCTGCCGCTGATGAACTCGCAAAGGTAACAACATCTATGCCTTTGTCGAGAATTTTTTGCAATTCATCATGAACCCCTGACACTTTTGCGGTATTGTAAACGGTGAGTTCTGTAACAGTTGCACCTCTTTTTTTAAGCTGCTCTGTCAGGTCATCATCAGCAATATTGGTCCTTGGGATGAGAATTTTTCTGTTTTTTACATCTCCAAGCTCTTCGCCCATATAAGCTGAAGTAAATACCCTGGGCATGAAATCTACTTCCAGTCCATGATTTTCAAGATACGCTGCTGTTTTTGACCCTATGGCTGCAATCTGAATTTTATGGCTGGATAGCAATACTTTATTAATGATTTCAAGGGAATAGCGTGCTGAGTTGATACTGTTAAAAATGATCCAGTCGAATTGATTGATCCTTGCGGCAGTATCATGTATTTCTGTCAGATCTTCAATGGCTGTGATCTCAATCAAAGGGAAAATGACAGTGATCGCACCGATCGCTTCAAATCGCTCCGCCCATTCCTTATTCAGATTTTGTGGCCTGGTTAGTAGTATCTTCTTACCTTCTATCGAGGATTTCATAAAATTTACTTTTTATCGAAATGGTCCAGCAATTCTTTTGCCAGGTGCTCCCCAAGTAACTGACTATCAGCTATTGATCCTTTTATGAATGATTTTTCGAATCGGCTTCCTTCTTCGTTAAACATAATACCATCCAGAAGCAATTCACCTTCGTATTCCCTGGCATAAGCACCGATAGGCATTCTGCATCCGCCACCAAGCGCAGATAAAAAAGCACGTTCCGCTATCGCGGCGTGTTCGGCCAAAGGGTCCGATATTTTAGAAATCATATCAATCGTTTTCTGATCATCTTCGCGGGCTTCTAGGGCAAGAATACCTTGCGAAACTGCAGGCATCATCTCTTCTTCTGAGAATAGATAAGAGCATCTGTCGAACATATCTACGCGTTGGAGGCCAGCCGCAGCCAACACGATGGCATCAAATATTCCGTCTTCCACTTTTTTCATGCGGGTAATGATATTTCCATGCATTGGGCTGATTTCAAGGTCAGGCCTTAGAAGTTTTAACTGGTAAACCCTTCTTAATGAAGAAGTACCTACTTTGGCGCCAAGCGGTAATTCCAGGAAACTCAGGTTATCTTTGGCAACCAGGCAATCCCTGTGCTCGCCACGCTTTGGCATGGATGCGATCCGTACCCCTTCAGGCAAACTGGTAGGCATGTCCTTTAAACTATGTACGGCAAGGTCTATATTGCCTTTTTTGAGTTCTGTTTCTACTTCTTTTACGAAGGCGCCCAGAATATCCTTGCCTTCGTCACCACTGGTTTTTATGGTTTTTATGTCATATTCCAGGCCGGGATTGGCATCCTGAAGCATGCTCATGACAAGTTTTGTTTGTGTTACAGCAAGCAGGCTTCCGCGGGTGCCTACGTTTATTTTTGGGGGTGTCATACAGTAACTATTTATCAGAGGTCAAATATCTCTTTAAAAGTATCGATCTGGCTTTTTTGCAATTCAGGCTCCTGGCTGAAACTTCTCAGTTTTTCGATCGGTTTCCCTGAAACCCTGCGGGTAAGACGGCTCAACATGTTCTCAATGATCTTTTGCTGGTTTTCGTCAAGTGTGCCCAATTTTGGCATTGCCCATTTGAGTTCTTCATCTTTAATGGCGTCCAGTTTTTCAAAATAAGATGAAATGATAGGACTTATCTGCCTGGTATTGAGCCATGAATTAAAAGAGTCAATTTCATCAGCAATGATCTCCATCGCTTTGGGTATCTCTTCGGTGCGGCGCTGAATTCCTTTTTCAGTCATGCTTTTCAGGTCATCCAGGTCAAATAATTTGGCATTATTCAGGATTTTTATTTCAGGATCGAAATTCCTGGGTAAGCCTATATCAATCAGCGTAAAGTTTTTCTCCACATCTTTCAGGTCTTCTGTTTTCAAAACATATGTATCAGTATGTGTGGTACCAATAATGATATCTACTTCGGGAAGAATAGATGTAATGTTTTCAAATGAAATAGCTTTGCCATGATACAGGTTTTCCATGCTTTGGGCACGATGAAAACTTTTGCTGGCGATATATAAATTAGCAAAAGACTTCTTTGAAATGATCTTCAACATCAGGTTGGCCATTTCGCCGGTACCTATTACCAAAACTGATTTATTTGTAAAATCATGATGAATGTTTTTCAATACATCATAAGATACAGATGCCAGTGAAACAGGGTATTGACCGATGGCTGTTTCCTGCCTTACTTTCTTGCCTACCGATATTGCACGACGGATGAGTTCGTCCGTAACCGGGCCGATCGATTTTGCTTCCAGAGCTATGGCATAATCTTTTTTGATCTGTCCCAGAATTTCATGCTCACCCAATGCCTGGGATTCAAGTCCGGAAGCGGTCGAGAAGAGATGCCTGGCAGCCTGTGAATCATGTTCATACACTGATAAGTAAGGGTCCAGTGGCCCGAATTCTCTATAAAAATCAAGTATAGGATTGATGCTATCCGTGAGTGCATATACAGCCAGCCGGTTGCAGGTAGAGATGATATAAACCTCCGGCATTTTTTTTCGGAGACGGGCCAAAACTGCCGTAAGGTCCTCATTTTTCAGGGAAATCTTTTCGCGTATGGCAAGGGGGGCTTTCTGATGGCTTAATTCTACGCCTACGAGTCTATTCATTTTTTGGGGGTCAACAAATTCTATTGCAAAGATGCTGTCCCTTAAACAGCGAATCCATGACAAAAGTCACTTTTTTTTATGAGATTTGGAAGGAAAAGGTAAAAATGCCTCGTTGAAGATAGCAAAAAGAAAGACGAAAATGCTTGTAGCTCAAATTCATTTGATAGGAAGCGCTTTTTCCGAGAGAAACTTTTTATTGAACCAGAATTGTAATCCCATCGCGATGGGAATTAAGATAATAGTATTTGCAATTAAATGACCAAGATAACCATTGCCACAGATTTGTTCTGGAGGCGGAGGGTTCAGATAGTTGTCGAGCCTGAAAAATACAAAGGGATAAAAAAACAGGATTAAGAAAGTTAAAATATATGTAAGGCCTTTCCAATTGATTTTCAAACTTCTAAAAATAAATGCAACAAGAAGTGGAACAAGGATAATAGGGGATAATATTAGAAATATTCTTAGCAAATTTTTAATTTTTTTCTATGCTTGATTATTTTTGGAAGTTTGACCTCAATGCATTGCCTTGTCTCTACTTCGGATACTCAAACCCGGTTGTTGTTTCCTTGGTTTTTATCAGCCTTACTTCTACCCTGGCATTTGGTGTATATTCAAATTCAGGGTTTTCTTTTGCAATGCGAACTGCATCGTCAAAATCGTCGGCCCGGATATGATAATATCCTACATTTAATTCGCCGGTTTCATTTATCGCACTGTTTTTCCATTCGCCACTTGAATTTGAAATAATAGTACCTTCTTTTACTAAAGGTTGCGCGGCAATGAGTTTGTCCTGGCTCTTCAGTTTATTAATGTAAGTTTCACATGCCTTTAGAAAGGCCTGGTGCTGTTCTTCTGACAATGACTTGAGATGGTCGCTCTCGTTCCGGATGTACAACATGAATTCTTTCATAATTTCATTGATTAAAGATAAATGTCAGATTAAATAAAACGTATTTAACGGATATAAGCACCCGATATTAATGCGATCAAATATAATACTGTAAATATAAAAGAAAAAATAATTCCTGCCCATCCTATCAAATAACCCCATTTCAGTTTGAATGCTGTCTTTTTTTGACTGGAGATTTTGCTTTTTCTGAGTCGGATGAGATTTTTAAGTGCGATATATCCACAGATCAATCCTGGAATTCCAAAGAACCAGCAGAAGCAAAGTGAAAACAAAGCAAAAAGTAAAGAAGAATTTAATCCGAACCTGGTTTTGAAAATGCTTTTTAAACGGGAAGTAGATGCCATCGTGGCAAATATAAGAACAGTTTGCTATCTATAATCAAGAACGATTGATAAGATGAATTTGGATGATAAAATGAACAAGAGCGTAAAAATCTTATTACTGTTGACTGATAACTCTTGACTGTTGACTGAAATCCTTAATTTTGCATTCAAATAAATCAAACAATTATGGCTGACGAATTGACCCTTGTAATGAACACTGCCCATGAAGATATGGAGAAAGCATTGCATCACCTTGAACATGAACTTACCAAAGTAAGGGCAGGCAAAGCCTCGCCTCAAATGCTGGATAGTGTTTTTGTAGATTATTATGGAACCAGTACGCCATTGAGCCAGATCGGGACCATTAACACACCGGATGCCCGCACGCTGGTTATTCAGCCGTGGGAAAAGAGCATGCTCGGACCTATAGAAAAAGGGATTACATATGCCAATCTCGGTTTTAATCCACAGAATGATGGAACGGTGATTCGTATTACGGTGCCACCACTGACTGAAGAAAGACGTATCGCATTGGTAAAACAAGCCAAAGACACCACAGAGCATGGAAAAATCACCATCAGATCTATTCGTAAGGATACAAATATCGCTGTAAAGACTTTGATCAAAAACGGGCTGCCTGAAGATGATGGCAAGCGTTCTGAGACAAAAATCCAGGAAATGACCGATACCTATATCGCAAAACTGGATGAAGTGCTGAAGCACAAAGAAAAAGAAATAATGACAGTTTGATTTAGTAATCAGGAGTCAGGAATCAGTAGCTGGCGCAAGCCCACTAACTCCTGACTCCTGACACCTGTTTCATAATGTGTTCACATGTGCATAACTAAACTTTTATGCTTTGCAGAAAAGTTTTAGTTTTGATGCATATTTAATCAATTTTATCTAAGTGGCAGAAACATCAGAACTTAAGGCAATTGCCTCCCAGGTACGCAGAGATATTGTTAGAATGGTCCACAGTTGCCAGTCGGGACACCCCGGTGGCTCATTAGGCTGTGCTGATTTTTTTACAGCCCTTTATTTTGAAATTCTTAACCATCAACCTGTTCCGTTTGAAATGGACGGTAAAGGCCAGGATATTTTTTTCTTATCTAACGGGCATATATCTCCGGTTTTTTACAGCGTTCTGGCAAGATCAGGATATTTTCCTGTTGAAGAATTAGCAACATTCAGGAAAATAAATACCAGGTTGCAAGGGCATCCTACGACACATGAAGGATTACCGGGAGTGCGTGTTGCATCCGGGTCACTGGGGCAGGGGATGAGTGTGGCTATCGGCGCTGCCCTGGCCAAAAAGCTAAACAATGATAATAGTCTTGTTATTTCATTGCATGGCGATGGTGAATTGCAGGAAGGCCAGAATTGGGAGGCATTGATGTTTGCACCTTATAATAAAGTGGATAATCTCATTATTACCATCGATTATAATGAGCAGCAGATTGATGGCAGCACTCGTGATATTTTATCGCTTGATAATTTGCAGGCAAAACTGGAAGCTTTTGGCTGGACGGTTTTGCATACAGATGGAAATGATATGGAGCAAGTGTTGCACACGCTAAGGATTGCAAAAAACGGGGCACATAACCAAAACAGCCAGGCCATTATTATGAAAACAGTGATGGGCAAAGGAGTTGATTTTATGGAAAATGATCATAAATGGCATGGCGTAGCTCCAAATGATGCACAATTGCAAAGTGCACTTTCTCAGTTGAAGGAAACTTTAGGCGATTATTAATTTTATGAAGAGAACGTGGCACTCCGCCGGCTTTTTCTTGTTTGTCTTTATCATAATTTTTGTGATGGGCAATAACAATAGACTAAAGGCACAGTCCACGGAGAAAAAAACGAGATTTCTTTTTATGCTCGACTGCTCAGGAAGCATGTGGGATGATATCAATAAAGGAGGGCGTCAAAAAATTGTTGTAGCAAAAAGTATTTTAAGTCGATTGGTTGATAGTCTGCAACATATACCAAACGTGGAAATGGCTTTACGTGTTTTTGGAACATCTCCGAAAAATAAGTACGATTGTAAAGATAGTCACCTGGAAGTAAGTTTTTTTGATCATAATGCAGATGAAATGATTGAAAAAGTATCCAGGCTGGAACCAAGTGGCACAACCCCAATTGCTTATTCACTCACTCAGGGCGCAGATGATTTCCCCAATTCACAAGGGAAAAATATTATTATCTTACTTACAGATGGCATTGAGGAATGCAAGGGAGACCCTTGTGCTGTATCTCAATCATTACAGGGTAGAGGGGTTATTTTAAGGCCGTTTATTATTGGTCTGGGTATGTCAACTGACTATTCAAAATATTTCGGGTGTGTGGGTACTTATTTTAATGCTGCCAATGAAAATGATCTTAAAAATATCTTATCTGCTGTAGTGACACAGGCTTTAAATAACACTACGGTTCAGGTCTATCTTAATGATATCAATGGGAAACCCACTGAAACAAATGTAGATATGACGTTTTATAATGCCAAAAGCAAAACGGTAGTTTATAATATTTACCACACACTTAATGCATCTGGTATGCCAGATACATTAAAAGTTGATCCTCTTACGCATTATAATCTCGTCGTTCAGACAACGCCGCCCGTTTATCAAAATGACATTGAGTTTCAGTCTTCAAAGAATAATATAATTAAACTGGATGCACCGCAGGGCAATTTAAACTTAAGCATAAATAATAAAAGTTCATATACAATAAAGTGTCTTGTCAGAAAATCAGGCCAGAAAGAAGTTATTTATATTCAGGATTTTAATAGCAGCCATAAGTATATCGTCGGCACCTATGATCTTGAAGCTCTTACACTTCCCCGGACCCGGATCAACAAGGTTAATGTAGAACAAAGCAATACTACTGATATCCAAATACCACAGCCGGGTAAGCTTGAGCTTGAATATAAAAGAGATGTTGTGGGCAGCATATATGTAATCCGAAATAAAAAACAGGAATGGGTAATAAACGTAACTGGTTCAGGATCTGAACGTAAGGAGCTGTTTATCTTACAGCCAGGATCGTATAAAGTGATTTATCGTCCGAAATATTCGCATAACACTATTGAAACCAAGCAGTTGGAAATAAAAGTTGAATCAGGTTCTTTTAACACAATGAGTCTCCAATAAATATGATGAACAACTATTTTGACATACAAAACACAAAAGCCACCCGTGACGGTTTCGGTGATGGACTTTTTGAAATCGGATCAGCAAATAATAATGTTATCGGCCTCTGTGCCGACCTGACAGATTCCCTTAAGATGGGTAAATTTAAAAAAGAATTTCCTGACAGGTTTATACAAGTAGGTATAGCAGAGGCTAATATGATGGGTATTGCCGCAGGCCTCACCATAGGAGGAAAAATTCCTTATACGGGGACCTTTGCAAATTTTTCTACAGGCAGGGTATATGATCAGATTCGTCAATCTATTGCTTATTCAGGCAAAAATGTAAAAATATGTGCGTCCCATGCCGGCCTTACCCTGGGAGAGGACGGGGCTACACATCAGATACTTGAAGATATTGGTTTGATGAAAATGCTCCCAGGTATGGTTGTTATCAACCCTTGTGATTATAATCAGACCAAAGCTGCCACAATAGCCATTGGTGAGCACTTTGGTCCTGTTTATTTGAGATTTGGCCGCCCTGCAGTTCCAAACTTTACACCTGTAGATCAGAAATTTGAAATAGGCAAAGCTGTTTTAATGAATAAGGGGACGGATGTAAGCATATTCTGTACAGGTCATCTTGTATGGAAATCTCTTGAAGCAGCCAAACAATTAGAAGAAAAAGGTATAAGTGCCGAAGTAATAAATATACATACCATTAAACCTCTTGATGTAGAAGCAGTCTTATCTTCCGTAGGTGTAACGAAATGTGCAGTAACAGCAGAAGAACACCAGATGAATGGAGGACTCGGAGATAGTATCGCACAATTATTGAGTATCAAAATGCCGCTACCTCTTGAAATGGTGGCAGTAAAAGACAGTTTTGGCGAAAGTGGTAAACCAGATGATTTGATGACAAAATACGGTCTTGATACTATTGATGTTGTAAATGCTGTACATCGCGCCATTGCACGAAAACGTCAATGATCATAAAAACGCAATTATAACTTGTCGCTAAGCGATGAAGAAATATTAGAAAGGTTTAGGGACAAAGAGAGCCGGAATTATGCATTCAATCTTTTGGTCCGTAAGTACCACAAAAAACTTTATTGGGTTGTAAGGAGGCTTGTAATTGAACATGATGATACTAATGATCTTGTGCAGAATGTTTGGGTTAAAGTCTGGGAAAACCTCGAAAATTTCAAGGCTCAATCTCAGTTGTACACCTGGTTATACAGGATCAGCGCTAATGAGGCCCTGACTTTTTTGTCAAAAAAGAAGAAAAGATTTTTTGTTAATATTGAAGATGTTGACCAGCAATTGTCGGAAAAAGCAGAGCATGACATGGGCATGAGTGGAGATGATATACAGGTAAAACTCCAAAAAGCTATTATATTGCTTCCTGAAAAACAAAGACTCGTTTTTCAGATGAGATATTACGATGAAATGCCATATGAAGAAATGTCGAAGGTGCTGCAGACATCAGTCGGGGCTTTGAAAGCATCTTACCATCATGCGGCGAAAAAAATTGAAAATTATATAACAGGTGGAAATTAAACTTTATTGTAGTATATTAGTCTAATTTAATAATTGTAAGGAGTGGAATATGACTATGAAAGATGAAGATGAGTTTTTAAAGGAACTTGAGCAAATTGCTCCGGAACTGAGCAAATTACAGAAAGTAAATGCCTTTAAGGTTGAGGAACAGTATTTTGATTCATTTCCAATGGCGATAATGAACAAAATACAGGAAAAAAAATCAAAACGGTTTGTAATAGATTTGTCCTGGCTTTTGCAACCCAGATGGGCTATTGCGGCTTCTTTTTGTTTTATTGCACTTATTGCAGGCAGTTTCATTTTTTTTCACAGGATTACCGCAGATAAGCCAATGCCCATTGCAGAAGTTCAGAAATTACTAAATGAACCCGTGACCCGGGAAGCAGTTCTGGATAATGTTGATGCAGATATTATGATTGAAACCATTACAGCTAAAGCAAAATCTACAAATACAAAAGTAAAAGTAAACTCTAAAAAATCGGCTGATAAAAAAGCTCTGGAAGAATACATCATTGACAATGCTGATGATTCTTCTATAACTGATGATTTATGAGGAAAATTCGCGTTCTATCTATTTTATTAATTTTTTCCCCCGTCTTAAGTGTTTTTGCGCAGGACAACGCTCCCAAACAGCAGGTTCAGGCCATACGTAAAAATATTTATACCAATGTTTTAAATCTTTCAAGAGAAGAAGGGGATAGGTTCTGGCCTGTTTTTGATGAAATGCAGGCAAAACTTAATGAAATCAAAAAGAAAGCCAAAATTGAACGTCTTAATATCAGTGAGAATTATGAAAAACTTACTGATGCCCAAATGGAGCGTGCGCTTGATAACTTACTAGATCTACAACAGCAATCCCTTGATATCCAGAAGAAATATTATCAGAAATTCAAAAAGCTGATCCCGATCAAGAAAGTGGCTCTTTTACCCAAGGCTGAGCGGGAGTTCAAAAAAGAACTTCTCAAAATCATACAGGGGTATAAGGATTCGGATGAGTAATTGATAGAATCCGACAAGATTATCCCATTCTTTCGTATTCCGTGGCAGAATTCAATTTATGTCATTTCCAAATTGCCGTATCTTTACGGCTAAATTTTTATATTGATCAAATTGGTTTCTCAGCGACAGATTTTTCTTACGCAGCTGGCCCAGACCAGCCCTATTCCATTAGCATTGGAAATCGACTACGCCGAGGGTTGCTGGCTCTATGATGTAAATGATAAGAAATACCTGGATCTTATTTCAGGGATAAGCGTAAGCAGTATTGGTCATCGGCATCATGCAGTCGTTCAGGCTATTAAAGACCAGGTTGACAAATATCTGCATGTTATGGTTTACGGGGAATTTATTCAAAGCCCACAGGTTTCTTTTGCAGCATTGCTTACCTCACAATTGCCAGATAATCTTAATTGTGTCTATTTTACCAATTCAGGGACGGAGGCTACTGAAGGTGCTATGAAGCTGGCAAAACGTGTAACCGGGAGACATGAAATTATAGGTTTCTCAAATTCTTATCATGGCAGTACGCAGGGGGCATTAAGTATCGCAGGAGGGGAGTGGTTTAAAAACAGTTTTCGTCCTTTAATACCCGGTAACAGGCAAATAAGGTTTAATAATTTTGATGATCTGGAACTGATTACCAGGCGGACGGCGGCGGTTTTTATGGAGCCATTGCAGGCTGAAGCTGGGGCTGTATTGCCTGAAAACGGATTCTTGGCAGCAGTGAGAAAAAAATGCACCGAAACGGGAGCCCTGCTTGTTTTTGATGAAATTCAAACCGCATTTGGAAGAACAGGTTCGTTGTTTTATTTCCAGCATGAGAATGTTGTACCTGATATACTTATGCTGGGGAAAGCTTTGGGAGGGGGCATGCCGCTCGGCGCTTTTATCGCAGATCAGAAACTAATGAATGCCTTTACCCATGACCCGGTTTTAGGTCACATAACCACTTTCGGCGGTCATCCTGTTTCTTGTGCCGCCGGTAAAGCAGCATTCGAAGTATTACTACATTCAGAATGGGTTGCCTCTGTAAGCGAAAAGGAAAAACTCTTTCGTGACAATCTGAAAGATCCGAATATAAAGGCTGTACATGGCAAAGGCCTTCTACTTGCTATTGAAGTGTCAGGATTTGACAAAGTAAAAAGCACCATTCAAAAATGCATAGATGAGGGACTTATTACGGATTGGTTTTTGTTCAATGACAAATGCATCCGGGTTGCTCCACCTATCATAATTTCAAACGAAGAAATAATGATTGCCTGTGAGATTATTAAGAAGTCCTTAGCCTGAATTATTAACGGGCAATTACAACTCTTGCTGTTTCAAGACCATTGCCAGATACGGCCTGCATAATATAAACCCCATTTGAAATACCTGAAGTATTTATAACAACATTGTTTAGATCAGAAGCCGGATTAAGGGAATAAACAAGTTTTCCCTGAATATCCAATATATTGATCTGCTGAGTTTTTCCACTTATTCCTGAAAGATCGACTGAAATATGATCTGTGGCAGGGTTAGGATATACTTTAATATTTCCTGAATTGCCTGAAGATGTTTCAATACCTGATGTAGTAGTTGGCGGAGGCTGGATTCCCAGAATCGCCTGTTGATCATAATTAAATGATCCGATACCGGCGCCAATATTTCCGGCTCCGGGGTTCAAGTTGTTTATACTGAAATAACCGTTATAAATGCCACTCCATCCCCAGTTGACATGGAACAGGTTGTGGGTAGTATTATAACCGTCAAAAACGAAACAATGACCTTCTTGCACACTGTCAAAACCCGAATATATAACAGGATGTCTTTGTGAGAGTTCTGTTTCGAGCAGGTTCATCCAAACTGTATCCACGGGATAACTGCTTCTAGAAAGTCCTTTCATGGTATTTGAATAATAGCCGAAATTGTTGATCAATGCTGTTTCAGCACATTTCTGTCCACTACCGCTTCTGCCACCCCCACCATAAGGAATAACCTGAGCCCCGCTTCCGCCGGTCGTAGCCACACCATAAGTCATATCTACTGCAATACCGCAATCATACATAAGCGTTGCAACAGCGGTATTTGAAGCAGTTAATTTGGTCGGCATTGACGTCCAGTCGTACGTATCGTTGCTGAATGTCACCGACAATGTCCCGTAATCCACGTTATCCAGATTGTTGTAATCGGCGTAAGAATTATAACCCTGTCCTTGAGCTGGATAATTCCAGTATTTCATAAGTTGAGCCATAGCTGTAGCAACGCAACCGGTCACTGTCCTTTGGGCATAATAGTTATCATAAGGACATAAATCATTATAATAAGGTGCCTGGTCCCAGCTCGTTTTGAGGAGCGGAGTGATGTAAACTGCGTTTTTGTGTTCAGGTAACGTATTGTTGATCAGGTTGTTCCACCGGGTCGAAATGGCCGATGTTGCAGGCACCTGATTTTTAACGATAAAATTGATTTGGTGACTATAGTTAGCAAGCATATAATTTACTTCCGGTGAAACATTGTCTGTTTTGAAACCAGATTCAGTTGAATAGGCTAAAATCGGATCACCGGCATCGTCGGCCGAAATGATCACAAAACAATTGTCATTGCTAAAAATATAAATTCCTGTAGCGGATTTTACCAAAGTTAATGGTTGGGCCGGCACGTATGAAATTTCACTTTCCAAAAAGTTAAGAGCAGCCTGTTTTGCAGTATTCTGGTTTACTGGCTTCGCAAAAACACTTGCAGCGCAAAATAATACGGTCAAAAACAAGACCGATATTTTTTGTAACATATTCATCATTAGTAAATTAATTAATATTTAGATTTATTCTGCTTTATTATCCTTTGTCTTCCAAACGCACACTTAATGCAAAAACTGTACTAAAAAGTTTCATTATCGCTCCAATTCAACCGTACCTGAACGATAAATATTTTCTTTTGCCCCATTTACAGTTATCATATATAAATAAACGCCTTCTATGCAATCTATGCCTTTATACGTTCCATTCCATTGTTTGGAGGGGTCTGTTGAAGAAAAAATATGCTCTCCCCACCGATTATATATGTCTATGCTGAAGGAACTGTAATTTTCTACAAAGATATGAAAAGTATTATTCAGATTATCTCCATTATTTGGCGTGAATATGTCCGGAATCCATACCAGAGGCTCGTATTCAATGCATACTTTGTTTGAGAATGAAGTGATATTTTTCATTCCGGAGTCTTTTGCCAGTATACGGAGACATTGCCGGTATCCTTCGAGCGTTTTATACGCTGTATATAATGTATCAAGGGATAATCCATAAAAACTCAGGGCGGTATCCGTATTCAAACCCATATTTATATCATAACCGCTCACAGGCCAGCCTTGGTAGGGCGTCCAGTTTAAGTGAATCGTTGAATCATTGTCAAAAACAGCTCCAAGCCTTATGGATCTGTGTATATTGGAAACTGTCGGCACTCCACAACTGTTTTCAGCTTTTATCTGATACCTGTATGCATATTGGGCCGTATTTACATTTTTATCCGCATAGCTATAATATGATTCTGAAAGGCTGTCTATAAGGCTGAAATACGATTCACCCTCCCTTTGTCTATATATTTTATAATAACCACTGAAGAATAAAGTGTTTAAAGGATGCCAGTAGAGATCTATAATTTTGTCATCACTTTGTCGGGTGGTCACCAGCTGCATATTAATTTCAAAAGAATCAACTTTCACTGTGAGGGTCAGTAATGGCCCCAAACAGCCAATTTGATTTATTTCCTGGACACTTATTGTTCCATATCCTGCCTGATTCCAGTTTACTGCAATCTGGTTTGTTGTATTCCCTGAAATAATGACACCGCCATTTACAGCCCATTTGTAAGTTGAATTTGACAGACCGTTTACCTTATATACTATATTGTTGAGGTCAGGTAAACATACCGATGCCGGGCCTGATATTGCCGTTTTTGAAGGGACCTTGTATACAATGACGCTGGTATCCTGTTCTTTACTTCCGCAACCGTAAAATGATTTTTCAATCACGCTAATGTGAAGGGTATCAACCTGTTTTTTCATTCCGGTATCAATAACCTTTAACCTGGTTGTCGTATTTTGGATGTTTTGGCCATTTATTTTCCAGATATATGTACTACCTGAATCTCCACTTACCGAATAAAATCCTGAATCATTTTCACATAAAATTGCAGGCCCAATAATAGGACTAATTCCCGGAGTAGCATGTTTATAAATATTGAGGCTTACCGGGATTCCTTTACAGGGCTTATGGTTTATCGAATCATAGGCTGTTTCCGTTACCAAAAGAGCTCCCGGACCAATGCTGTCCCAATTTACAAGTATACGTGACGTCCCGTTTCCTGAATTGATACTCCCTCCTGAAATTTGCCAGGCATAGTTTGACCCTGTGTTTTTTGTGACAGAATAAGGAACATTCATCTCATATTCGCAGGTTGAACTATCACCCTTTATAGCAGATGTATATAAAAAATAATCTTTTAAAACCTTGAGGGTAATGGTATCACCTATACAACCCTGAGAAGTTATTTCATTAAGCATAACCAAACCCCCTCCTTTATTTCCCCAGTTAACTGTGATCTGGGGTCCATTTGCGCCTGCAACTTGCATCCCTCCTATAATTGTCCAGTAGTATTCTGCCCCGGGCTGTGGATTTACCCAATAATCAATACCCTGTGCATTCGGACAAACAGACACGCTTCCATAAATCGAATCTGCAAGGGCTTGGGATACAATGACATTCATTATAGCCGTATCGGAGTAGCATCCGTTTGAATCCTGTTCATACATCGTGATGTAAGCATAATTGTCTGCTTTTAACCATTTTACAGAAATGGATCTGGACTGGTTTGACATGCTTGTTATCGTTCCGCCATATACTTTCCAGTAGAATGTCAATCCAGAATGCGAATTTGCAGAATATAGTGTTGTAAATCCTGCACAGGGGTTTTTGGATCCGGAAATAGTTGGAAGGCTGGGTTTTGGATTAATAATTATCCTTTTTGATAATGTGTCGTTTCCACATCCGTACTTGTTATGCATCACCGCTTCAATGGTTCCGGATGTAGAATTGCCCCAATTTACACTTATTGAACTATCATTAGGGCCATTTTTATAGGTGCCACCTTTCACATGCCAGAAGAGCGTATCACCAGTTGGCGCATTGTTTGCTGAATAAATGCTCGGTACAACATTCTGGCAAGCGGGGATGGGGCCATATATATTTTTTACACCTGCAAACGGGCTTACATAAATCTTAATACCCTGATATGTAGTTTTGGGTGGACAACCGGTATCGGCGATAGTAAGTGTAAAAGTGTAAGGAGAATTGCTGGCGTCTCTGCAGGTGGTTTGCCAGTTAAAATAGGCCGTAACATTATTCCCGTTGAAAGAATAATTAAATACTGGCTGGTGGATTAACGTATTCGGTTTATCGAAAAAACCGGTTTCCGAGAAAACGGAGACTCCTGTATTGTCTGCAGAATATCTAAGGTTGAATGCCAATCGCTGACCAGCCTGTATATAATATGTTGTGGGAGTGCCGTTATCTATAGAAAGGCTGTCCGATATGGCAACTCTCACCGGGGCCTGTCTGTATGGGCAGCTTATTACGATAATCTGAACATCTCTTCGGGTTACAGAAATCTGTTTTCCGTTTCGATATTCATGCACATCTACAGCCAGTGCATATCTCCCGATTGTTTTTGCATACATCGTCAGGATTCCGGTTATTTTATCGAGGCTTACATAACCGCTTGAACCAAATGGTTTTGCAGAACTATACCCGGAACTGTAAGAAATGGTAGCAAGCGTGTAAGGATAAGCATCTCTTGGCCAGTTCGCCGGAGCTACAGCACCGGAACCACCGCTGCTGCCTCCCCCATAAGGGGTTGATAAAGTATATACCAGAGAATCTCCATCAGGCTCTGATGCAGAATACAATAAGCTTACCGTATCATTTACACAAATGTACGGGGACGGTACGGCATTAAATTGCGGGGTTGTGTTTGCAACACTTGTGGGTGGAATGATGGCAAAATATCCCTGGCCCAAACTGATGCCCGGAGCATTTACCATTGTATTCCGGCAGCAGGTTTCAAAGTAAAGATAATAACCGAAACTGCTTGCAGGCAGTCCGATAACGCCTTCGTAAATTCCTTCCCTGATACAGGTAGTTGGGGCAAATGTGCAGCTTTTGGCAGCGGCGGGAGGGGTAACCTGGAACTCATCAATTTTCCATATTTCCTGGTCCATACTGTCACCACTGGAATTGTAGTAATCCTTTTTTAATGTGTCAGTAGTCCGTTGATAGACACCGGGAATAATATAATTTGAAAATGGAACCGCGTTTGGCGAAGAACAATCTCTATACATATCAATACGTATGAAGTAATTGTAATACCCGGGTTTGGAAGATTTCCCCAGGTATTTATAGGTAATGCTCCCACCTACAAGATGTGTTGCATAAGCTGAGGATCCGAATAAAAAAACCGTGGATAGAATGAGCACAACTTGCCTGGTGAAATAACTTAATTGGAACAAGATATTTTTAAGTATACTTGTTTTCAACGTTTCAGACTTATTTAGTTAAAGACACTCGTCTTCCTCCAAATATAATGGATACCTGGCTGAATACCAAATAAAATATAAAAATTTAAAATGCGATTAATGATTTGGAAACAGTCAACATCAAACAGCTGTTTTCAGGTGGGGTACAGTTACTTAATTGCTATGGCCCGTTTCTTCCTGGGTGCAGGAACTGCTTCCGTTGAAATATCAGCATTTGCGATCAAATTGAGCAATTGCGCTAATTTTTCTTTTAATTCACGGCGGTCTATAATAAAATCAACGAAGCCGTGCTCTAATACAAATTCCGCACTCTGAAAACCTTTTGGGAGATCTTTGCCAATCGTTTCTTTGATGACCCTTGGACCGGCAAAGCCGATCAAAGCTCCAGGTTCTGCTATATTAAAATCACCTAACATTGCAAAAGAAGCAGTTACGCCCCCGGTGGTTGGGTCGGTAAGTATGCTGATATATGGAACACCGGCTTTATCAAGCAGCGCAAGTTTTGCTGATGTTTTAGCCATTTGCATTAAAGAATATGCAGCCTCCATCATTCGCGCGCCTCCTGATTTTGATATAACGATTACCGGAAAGCGATGTTCCCTCGCATAATCAATTGCCCTTGATATTTTTTCCCCCATTACGGAACCCATTGAGCCTCCTATAAATGAAAAATCCATGCAGGCAACTACTATATCTATTCCTTTGATTTTGCCGGTAGCTGTACGAATGGCATCGTGCAGGCCTGTGCTTTTCCAGGCATCCTCCAGTCGGGTTTTATATGATTTTTTATCTACAAAATGCAATGGGTCAGCAGGGGTAAGATCTTTATCCAATTCAAGGAAATCATTATCATCAAAAAGGATTTTAAAATACAACTCGCTTCCTATTCTGAAATGATAAGCGAATTCGCAATTACACACAAAGTTGTTTTCCTCAAGTTCACGCCTGGTAATAGTTCTTTTACAGGCAGGACATTTTTCCCACACGCCTTCAGGTGCTTCTTTTTTATCCTCAGTAGATGTCTGAATTCCTTCTTTTACTCTCTTAAACCAACTCATGTATTCCCAACTTTAATGTAAGCAATAACAAATATACGAATAAATCGCCAAAGCAAATATGCTTTAGACCCATCAAACGAATCTTCAAATAGACAGAAATAATAACCTAAAATCTTATGGGCATCTCTAAAAACTTTCTTTTCATCGCCTCAACCTTAGTCCCCGTCTGCTTTCCGGGCAGGCTTCTCCAATTGGCGAAGGTAAGTAGTAGGTTTTTAGAATTGCCCTTATCTTATTCGGTGTCATTAGGCTATGGTAATCTCAGGGGAAAGATAAACATCCTGGATCGCATTTAACAGTTCGATACCCTCTTTCATAGGTTTCTGGAACGATTTTCTTCCTGAAATAAGTCCGCTTCCACCGGCTCTTTTATTAATAACTGCAGTAGTAACTGCCTCTGCCAGATCAGATGCACCTTTTGATTCGCCTCCTGAATTGATAAGCCCGCTTCTGCCCATGTAGCAATTAACTACCTGGTACCTGCACAAATCAATCGGGTTGTCGGTCGTAAGTTCGGTATAAACTTTTTCATGTGTTTTGCCAAAATTCAATGCCTTGTAGCCGCCATTAACGTTCGGTAATTTTTGTTTGATAATATCAGCCTGTATGGTGACACCCAGGTGATTGGCCTGCCCGGTGAGATCGGCTGCAGTGGCATAATCCACACCATCTTTTTTGAAGGCACTGTTTCTTAAATAGCACCATAAAACCGTTGCCATTCCTAATTCATGCGCATAAGCAAATGCTTCTGCTACTTCTACAATCTGGCGGCCACTTTCTTCGCTGCCAAAATAAATAGTGGCACCTACGGCAGCCGCACCCATGTTCCATGCTTCATCAATGGAGCCGAACATGATCTGATCGAATTTATTGGGATAGGTCAGGAATTCATTATGATTGATTTTTACAATAAAAGGTATTTTGTGAGCATATTTGCGCGCTACCGAACCTAAAACGCCGTATGTTGAAGCCACTGCATTGCAACCGCCTTCAATAGCCAGTTTTACAATGTTATCAGGATCAAAATAGATTGGGTTGGGCGCAAAGGAAGCGCCGGCTGAATGTTCAATGCCCTGGTCAACCGGTAAAATGGATAGATATCCCGTATTAGCCAAACGCCCATGTCCATATAGTGAAGCGATGTTGCGCAAAACCTGGGGGTTTCTGTCGGTGTCTTTGAAAACACGGTCTATAAAATCATGACCGGGCAAATGCAGCAGATCTTTAGAAATGGTTTTTGATGTGTGGTTAAGAAGGCTATCTGCATCATTTCCCAACAATGCGCTGATTTTCTCAATATTCATAGCTATAAGTTTGTTGTTGTATTTGTTTCAAACTGCAAAGGTACAAAAAGTCGGATAAAATCAGGCGTAAGGCGTAAGTGATAAGGCGTAAGGTTGCTAGAGCTAAATAATGTGTAATGGATTGTTTTACTAATGACTTATGCCTAACGCCTTACGCCTGTCACGGTATATTCTGAACCGTAGGCTGGCATTGATTTATATTAACGCCATATACGATATCAGCAGGGGCATTTATAAATCCTTTTAATTGTACGGCTTCAACAGTGCAGCCGCCAATGGGCATCCGTTTTATGATCGACTGGCCATAAGCAAGGCTGGATGTAAGGACTTTGCCATTTAATTTTACCTGGTATGGATTTTTTGCCGAGCTTGTATTTGTAATTGTCAGGCTTCCATATCCCGATAAAGTCAGGCTCACTTTTGTAACCTGGTTTTGGGGCACCGGGTTTGCATTAAAATAACCTGTAAAATTCTGGTAGCAGTTTGCTGTGTCAATACACTGAAAATAATAAACCTGGCTTGGGATATTTACAAAGGTTACCCGTCCGCTGTCGTTGGTTTTGGCTGTGTATATAATGTTAGAAACCCCGGCCCAGTCTGTAGAATCGTTAAAGAGATTAACCGTAACACCCGGTAAAGGATTGTTCAGATCATCCACACAATAGATTGAAAAATAAGTTGGCGCAGGAGTAGTGTTATGCTTGGCGCAGGAAGAAATAACGCTCAAACTAATTAGCGTGACGCATAAACGAAGAATGGTTTTTAACAACTTCATTTTACAAATTTAAGGGATTTATCATTGTTGCCGACAGTAGTCAAATAAGGCCCACAAAAATTAAGCCTCATTCTTCAATTCAGGTTTTACCCTTAAAAAAAGGAACCTATTATTCAAACATCGTTACCGTTCCCCCCTCCCCGGTCTGTCTCATGACAGACAGGAAGTTCAGTCCTTGTTGGTGTTCCACCCTTGAATCTGCATTATCAAAAAAACCGCCCTTGTTAGGTGTTGTCACCAACAAGTCTACTCAGATGCAAACTATCATTGCTGAACTATCCAATTCATTCATGCGGTTTATTTAAAATCCAATTTGATAAAACCAGCATAAAAGCTTGTTGGTGACAACACCAAACAAGGGCTGGATGGCATGGACACCTTTATTGCCAGGGTAGTACCCGGCAGTCATTTGGAATGTATTGACTTTTTGGGCATGGAGAATTTCCACATGGCCTAAGAGCAATATGCATATCAGAAAAACAAGAAAATTTTTCGTTTTACGCATCAGGGGCGAGGATGTCTCACACAAATATAACGAAATATATTCTGAATCCGCCCTTGTTAGGTGTTGTCACCAACAAGTCCCCCTCCCCGGTCTGTCTCATGACAGACAGGAAGTTCCATTGAACTAACCTTGGCGAATTAAGACTTATAGCATATTGTCATCAATCAAAAGCGCACTATTTAATTGGCGGATAAAGTTGTTTATCAGCGTATTCCGGTCTGTCAGGAGACAGACCGGGGAAAGGGGGAAGTAGGGAGGCGCTGAAAAAATACCGCATCCGCTACCTCGGCGAAAGTCAAAACATTAGGCTGAATATTTTTATTCAATTCAGCCCTTGTTGTGTTCCCCCTCCCCGGTCTGTCTCATGACAGACAGGAAGTTCAGTCCTTGTTGGTGTTCCACCCTTGAACCTGCATTATCAAAAGAACCGCCCTTGTTAGGTGTTGTCACCAACAAGTCTACTCAGATGCAAACTATCATTGCCGAACTATCC
>JABDBQ010000008.1 GCA_013288555.1 Bacteroidota bacterium
TTGAGTTTTTGACCTTTCTCAATGCACATGAAATCAAACTGGGTATCCGCTTAAGAATTATTTCTATTGAACCGTTCGACCGGTCTATGACAATCAGTTATGCTAATCGGAATGCCCAGATGCTGAGCCATACTGTATGCGAACGTTTGCTGGTTGAAAAAGCTTAAAGCAACAAATTTCAAAAGTAATGCGTGTTAAATCGAGCTATTCACCAACTCACTAACTTCTTATTCTCCAGCAAGTTTCTTTAGTCCTTGCAAATAACCCGCATCAACTTTAAATCCAAGACTCTGAGCCTGATTGGCATCTGCAAGTGCATTTTTGTAATCTTTCTTTTCTAAATACGCAGATGAACGCTTCATAAATCCATCAGCTGATTCAGGTTTTAACTGAAGAAAAATATTCAGATCAGCTATGCCGGCATCAATTTGCTTATGTTTGATAAGGGCCTCGCCGCGATTTTCATAGGCATCCGGCAAGTCCGGTTTTAGTTCGATGGCTTTGGTATAGTCAGCAATGGCTGAGTCATATTGGTTGCGCATATCATCGTAATTCCCACGATTGCTATAGGCCTCAGCCAGGTTCGGGTCCAGTTTAAGGGCCATGTCAAAATCAGCTCCCGCCGAATCCAGTTTTTGCCTGATGCAAAACAAAACAGCCCTTGAAACATAGGTTTGGGAAGTTTTTGGATTGAGGGCGATAGCTTTGTTATAATCAGCCATTGCAAGATCATTTTTACCTTCCAGGCGATAGATTTGTCCTCTGTTGGAATAAGGCAGATCGAAATTTGGCTGCAAAGCAATAGATTTTGTAAATAGTGGAACAGCCTCATCATATTTACCCTGAGTGTAAAGTTCAAACCCGAGATTATTATAAGCACTGGATAAATCAGGCTGCTTTTCAATAGCATCACGCCATAATGATTCGGTATTTTTCCAAACCTCGCATCTGGCACGGGTAATGTTTCCAAGCCAGATCATCCAGGCGGCAACTAAAAACGGGAAGACTCTTTTTATGGATTTGAGGGATGAAATTTTACCGCTGGATGCCTTTACATAAAGAGCGCCCAACATAAATATGAGTCCAAAATAAGCTATGTATGAATATCTGTCAGCTATAATAGCTGTTCCCACAGGTAACAATTGAAGGAGCAGGAAAATAGCAGAGGCATAAAACAATAAACCAAAAACCATTTCCTTGTTTTTACGGGCATATCGATAAAACATAAAGAGAAGTCCGGCAAGGATAACGGGATAAAAGTACCATATAATTGGGAAATACCCGTTTGTCTGCACCGGATACTGATAGAAATTGCACAAATCAACAGGCAGGAAAAGCTTTCCGATATAAGCCAGAAACGCATAAGACCCAAAAAACAATCTGTCTACTATTGGGTATACTTTCTCAGATTGTATGGCTGATACACTTTGCTGCGCTTTGATAGAAATAATACCAAAAACAATTGAAAGGATAAACAAGGGCGTTTTTTCAAGAATCAGGTTGATTTTTAGAGGCCTTTTTACAAGGTAATCGATCAGCAGGCAACTGATAGGGAGGGTTACCGCGACAGCCTTTGAAAGCAACGAGAGAACGAAAAATACCAGGCATATAAAGTAAAATAGACCTTTATTCTTTTTTGAAGTTGCAAAGAAATAGAAAGCGATGAGAGCCAGAAAATAAAACAGGCCGAACAAAACATCTTTTCTTCCCGCGATCCATGCCACAGATTCTACATGCATGGGATGAATCACAAACAACAAACCACAAAATGCCGTCATAGATAAATTCCGGGTGAGCAACCACGCCAACCATGTAACTGCCAAGCTTGCCAGAATATGAAGGATCATACTATCCCGATGATAAATATAGGGTTTTAAGGCATCAATATGATATTCGAAAGCCAGGCTCAGCATTGTAAGCGGATGATAATTCCCCATAGTATAACTATGGAAGAAATGGCCGATACCAGCATTTGTCCAGTTACGGATCTCATAGTTCATGGTTACATACCCTGGATCATCCCAATTGGTAAATGTATCGGACAAAGATGGCCAGAAAGCAATACATCCGGCAACCGCAACGGCAGCAAAGATCAGGTAGAGAATATATCCCGGTGTTTTTTTTACAGGTATAGACTTTTTGGTTTTAACGGGCTGCAATTTTGATACAGGAGAGGCAGTTGTCTTTTTTAATTGAGGTTTTTGAACCATAGTTAAATGATATATGGCAAATCTAACAAATATCTGCCTTTCAGAAATATGGAAGAATACATCAATCAGTAAACATCGGGAAGCCTGATAATAGAAAAACGTCCATTCGAAACTTTTAGAGTATCCTTATAATTCGAGTTATTAATATAGAACCCTGAAAATACGCCGTTGATATGGCCACCGGCGTTGTCAAAACTTGTAATGGTTAAAAAATCATTTATGTAAAGGGGCCGATAAATATTAAACTTCTGACTGGACTTATTGGCTATCAGGATCGTATCGCTAACATTGTTAAGTCCCGGCAAAGTGTCCTGAGCTGCGAAATATGTTTCCCCGCTAAAATGGAAATGAATCTGGAGATTAATTGAATCGGTATCTTCAACAAGGCTTAAAGATGTCTGGTGAAAAGATGTATCATAATAACCTGAACTATTGGCCGTATTGAAATAGAAAGTTGTACCTGAAAAGCCATCTCCGGATATGACCATGGCATTGGCACTGTTTGTTGGTCCGATATTTAAAGGGGTAGTAAGGTCTTTTTTCTGACAGCCAGCTATAGAAAAAATGAGCAGAAGAAATATTGTTAATTTATAATCTGTAATTTTCAATCCTCTATAATTTGCTTTCAAATATCAACAAAAAGCGCCTCATGAATTCATGAAGCGCTTTTTATTATTGTTTTGTATCTTCTACTGAACTGATGCGGCAAATGTACCTGCAGAAAAAGTATAATTATTTCCTGTATTGCTAAAGGCGCCGCTGAATGTTCCGGTTATTTTACTGCCTGAAGCACCATAAGTTGCTACTACCAATTTAGCACCTGAATTTGAGCTATATATCTGCAAACCGTTTGGATTTTTAATTGGAGTTGTTGTAATCGTAATTACATTTGGTCCAGTAGGAGACAAAGTATATGTACCGGTAGCCTTTCCGGTAAATTGGATGTCATATGATACTGCTATTGAATCTCCTGACGTACCTGAAATGGATACCGTTGTCGTATTTGAACTTGCGTCATAATTGCATGATTGCTGTGCTACACTTGAAATGGCATATACCACATTTTTGAAACCATTTCCATTGATAACATAACTATCATCATATGTTGTCGTTCCACCTGTTGTATTAACTGTTTTTTTGGCGCAGCTTCCGAGCATAAAGGCTCCTAAAATGAGTAAAGAAAATATTTTTGCTTTCATATCTGTTTAATTTTAATGGCAAATATAAACAAACTATTAATATTTGTATCGGGTTATTGTAACGATATTATGAAACTTAGAAAACACATCACTGTTCTGTTTTGCTTATTGCCGTTTATTCAGATATCAGGTATTGTTGCAAGTGACCGCAAATCTGATATCTTAATCAAATCACGGATCATCAATGGAATCAGCAATGATTCTAATGTTCACCTTAAGGATTTTGTACGTTCTAATTTAGACAATTTTAAGATTTATCCCTGGTTTGAATATGCTTATCGTGATTATGTCCCTGATGCGCAAAAAGTTGATTCGCTTGTATTGTTGAAAGATCATATCAGTATCATTGTTTTCGGGGGAAGTTGGTGCGGTGATACACATGAGCTCTTGCCTAAATTCTATAAAGCCGTTGAAATTGCAAAAATTGCACCCTCCAGGATAACCCTTGTCGGTGTGGACAGACGCAAACATTCTCACGATGGCCGGTGCTGGAAATACAGGATTAAAAGGGTACCCACTTTCGTTCTGTTTTATGACGGCAAGGAAATAGGACGGGTTGTAGAGTCAGTTCAAATAAATATAGAATCTGATATTCTAAATCAGTACCACAAAGCGGGCTATTAAGCTATAAAACAAGCAAATATTGCCCCTATTCAAAATAGGCTTTAAGCTCTCCGTCAAAATATTGCAGTGCGTTCCGGATACCTAGAGGCAATCCGCCACCTAAAGCACATAGCGATCCGATTTCCATAGTCGTGATGAGATCGGTAAACAATTCACGACTCATTTTATAATCCGAATGGATTGCCTTGTGAATCATTTCCTGTCCCCGTGTAGAACCCAGCCGGCATGGGAAACATTTTCCGCAACTTTCATGGGCCGTAAATTCAAAAAGATGTTCAAGATAATCGATCATTGGGAAACTCTCGGGGATGCAAACTACGGAAGCATGGCCAAGCAAAAATCCATTCTGTGAAAATGATTCCACATCGATGGTCAGGTCTTTTATTTTATCAACCGGGATAATTCCACCCAGCGGGCCTCCGATGTGCACGGCCTTGATTTTGGCATTGAAACCTCCGCCAAGTTCGTCAAATACCACCTGCAGGGGAGTGCCCATATCTACTTCATAGATACCGGGTTTGTTGAAAAACCCATCCAGTGAAACCAGTTTGGTACCGGTTGATTTTCCACGCCCTATTGTGGCATAAGCAGCTCCGCCGTTTTGAACAATATTCGGAATACAGGCAAGGGTCTCCACATTATTTACAACCGTAGGTTTGTTGAACAAGCCATGCTGGGTAGGATAGGGGGGGCGTGTACGCACTTCAGGTCTTTGACCTTCAATGGAATTCAACAAAGCTGTTTCTTCGCCGCATATATAAGCCCCCTGGGCTTTGATCAGTTTAAAATCATAATTGAATCCGGTCCCCAGGATATTATCACCAAGCAGTCCTTTCTCACGGATATCATTGATGGCTTTCTGTGTAATTTCAATAGATTCAGGGTATTCTGCGCGGATATAAACCACACCGGCGTTAGCCCCAATAATATATCCTGCAATCATCATTCCCAGCAGCAGGGCATGAGGTTGATGTTCCAGGATATAGCGGTCGCTGTAGGCACCCGGGTCTCCTTCATCGGCATTGCAGACCACAAATTTTTGTTCGCCCGCCGTGTTCATACACGATTCATACTTAAAGCCGATCGGGAAATAAGCGCCGCCGCGTCCGCGCAAACCGGAGGTTTTCAATTCATTAAGCAATTCTTCTCTTGATTTGCTTAAAGCGATATTCAGCGTTTTATAATACGCATCTATTCCAGGAAAATCTGCAGTAAGGATCTGATTACCCAAATGAGCTACATCATATTGATCCACAACAGTTTTTCCATCTTCTTTGATGCTTTCTATATCATCAATGGCTGACCCCGAATAATTTTTTCCACCGGTATTGAACGAACTGTTTTCATGGCAGCGACCGAGGCAGCACATTTCGCCTATTTCTTCCGGTTTGTAATATTTTCCGAGTTTTTCTTTCAGCTCATCCTGGGTTCCGGCAGTCAGGCAAGAACTCCCGTTGCATACATATACTTTTTTACCCTGGTTTTCAGGACGCAAAAAATCATAGAATGTAGCTGTACCATATACATTTGCCGTTCCCATAAGGAATTCTTTGGCCAGCGTTTCGGTATCTTTTTCTGAAACAGCTCCGGTGGGAGTGGCAGCAATGCCAAGTTCTTCAAACAGGTTTTCGCGAAGTCCTTTTCTGCCTGACAGTTCGCTCAGATTTTTAGACATAATTCTTTATGTTTTATCAACAAACAGTATGCGGGTTTTTAAAATTGTCACTTTGATCCTCATTGGAGGTATTATCAATGCATGCCCAGTCTTTTTCTATCAGAATTGACAATGTTTTGGCATTTCCAATACTCATTTTATTATTGAATCCAACAATATCAGTTGTAGTCCATTCTGTCTTTATTGCAGAAGGGACAAAAACAGTCATTTTATTTCCTATATAAGTAGCTGCCAGGTTTTCAATGCTTTCCAGGACCTGGATGGCATAAACAAAATCAGCAAATCCGAATTCGGTTTTATTCTCCAGGTAGCCTTTTTCGGCAAAGATATCCATCTCGGTCCTGGTGAGCCTGAGCCTTATGGAATTATCCCTGATCCGTATTTTCATGGGCAGTTGTAAAGAGATTAACATACAAATTTAAGGAATTTTGAGAAAGGAAATCAGGGGTAAGGAATAAGTCGTAAGGCATAAGGTAGCATTAACTGAGTAATTATGTTTTAAACTATTAAAAATCAATATTTTATATATAATTACCTGCAAAATAAAAGCCAAATAACAATAAAGATCAATCCCAATTGCTGGAAACGGGGCTTTTTTGCCTTTCCCTGACTCCTTAAACCTGGCTCCTGCCCCCTTTTTTATTGATCCCGAGTACTCGGGATTATTTTTATTGTTATTTTAATTTTTTCATTTTTTAACTTATTGATAATCTTTGGCTTTCGAGCTAACTCATTGACAGGTATCAATAGATATCAATAAAAGATCAATCCAGAATAGATAAAAAGGGCAATTTCTTTGTTGCAAAACCAATGTTGATAAAAGGGAATCCCCCTTCCAAAGAGCCTGTCCCGACTTCTTCGGGAGGGCAGGGGGATTTGAGCGGGATCAAAAACCGCGATTCCATCAAATTGGCCTCCCGAATAAGTCCCCGAAGGGGTCGGGACAGGCGGGACACGTGTTTTCCCTGTTATAACAGGAAATTTCATTTTTTCATTTTTCAACTGATTGATATTAAATAACATACACGTAACTCGTTGACAAATAACAGGCGATAACAGGGAAAATACAGGCCAGAATGCCCAAAAAAGCTGGTTTATCTTTTGCATTTTATTTTTATCTCGCGCCAGCCACTTACGCCTTACCCCTTATGCCTAACGCCTTTTTATAGTACATATATAGCGAACTGCCCAAGTGGGTGGGTACTTGCGAAAAATATTTTTTAACTTATATTTATTCAATGCGTTACAAGCGAAAATATTTTTGAAAATGTTTTATTTTTTTTTAACCGCATACCAAACCTCGCAGGTTTCCAAAAACCTGCGAGGTTTTTACGCGATTTTTCGAGAGAATGTTATACAACGCGGTGGCTGAGCTTGTCGAAGCCTGGTGATTTACGTAGGATTGGCGGAATGAGCGGCCCCTTTGACAAGCTCAGGGACCGCTCATTTTGACGGTGGTTTCCGAAGAATTGGCTTCCCATCAGTCCCCATTGATTTGTTTTTCAGCAACATGGTTCCGGGGGGAGACTCTGATGGGAAGTATGCATTTGTATTCACCTCAAATTCAACCTTTTTTCATATATTTGAAATAGATAATTGAAATATTGCCCATAAAATGAAAAAGCTGTTTCCTTTCTTTATTTTTATTTTACTTTATGGGTATTGTTATGGACAGAAACTTGCATATTTTCAAACGCTTATCAAACCCTCTGGCAATCAGGAACAGCAGGGCTGTTCCATTTTGCAATTGGCAGACAGGGGTTTTATATTAAGCGGGGCCTATGACATACACGGAGACCATCCTAAGATCTTGGTTACAAGAACTGATAGCCTAGGCAGAGTTTTATGGACGAAAACTTATGGCGGTGATAACGACAAAAATTTAAGTGGCTATGTGCAAATAAGCGATGAGCAATCGGCGGCAGATATGGTATTTGCCCCTGATTCAAATATTGTGATCTGTACATCAACACTAAGCTATGGGGCGGCCGAGGCAAGTTTTTATCTAATGAAAATAGATAAAAATGGCAAGATATTCTGGGCAAGGGCCATTGGGCCAAATAAAATAAATTTAGGCTATGCTCTGGTAAATGCAACAGGTGGCGGATTTGTTTTGGCTGGTTATTCTACCAAGTATAATACAGGTGATAGTGAACGAGTTATGTTGATTAAAACAAACGATACAGGTGGAGTGGTTTGGGCTAAAAGTTACGGGGGTAATACAGGTGGCAGTACAAATGAATTTGAACTTGCTTTTTGTATTACGGGCACACAAGATGGAGGATACGTTGTTGGAGGAACTGCTGATGGGGGAAAATATGTATACAGTGAGGATGACCTTTTTATGAAGGTGGATAAAAATGGAAAACTGTTGTGGGCTAAGGAATATGGAACAAAAGAGAATGAATGGATAGTATCTCTCACAGAATTGCCAGATCATAGCATCTACGCATATGGATATGCTGATTCAGATTATGCTACTATAGGTACTAGCCAGCTTATAAAATTAGATTCGAGTGGAAACTTGCTTTGGGCAAAAAACTATGGGAATGTAAACGGAATGGGTATTGATGTAGGATATCCGTCTGCTATGTATTACGATCCCTTTTCTAAAAGTATAAATATGACTGCATTTCTCCCTGATTCACTTTATTTTTATGGGCTTTATAATCTAAAAACAGATACTTCTGGAAAGGTAATACATTTTAAGGAATTTTCAACCGGCATCAACATTGCTACTGGCATTGGTGCTTCTTTTATATCCATTGCAGGTGGGGGGAGTGCTTTAATAAGCAGTTCATATAGTGTAGCTTCAAACATCCCATGGGAAATTTATTTTGTAAAAGTTGATTCCGGTGGGGCTTCTAATTTATGTACTGTCCCTAACAGGACCGTTAAAAAAACTGCTTATCCTATGGCAGATCATTCCTATAGCTTTTCAACAAGAGATGAAAGTACTTCAGTAGTATCAGCATACGCAAGCAGCACAATAAATATGAGTGACACCAGCTACTGTGCACCATTTTTTGCTAATTTCAGGTACAAAAATAATTGTTCTGATACTGTGCAATTTTATGATTCTACTTATCAATACCCCACCTCTTGGAAATGGGATTTCGGGGAACCTGGTTCTTCTTCCAATACTTCTGGTCTAAAAACCCCTGTGCACGTCTATGCAAAAACAGGAACATATACAGTGAGACTCATTTCTAGCAACGGGACAGTAGTGGATACATCTATCCAAAAAATAAATGTCGGTTCACCCACGCCATTTAAATTCGATACGCTCATCTGTGCTGGAACCAAAATCAAACTAAAAGCTTTTGGAGGTGTAAATTATCTCTGGAGTCCCGGAAAACTGGTAAGTGACTCTATATCACCCACGCCAACGACCACACCCAAAAGAACAACTGATTTTATAGTCCAGGTCATTTCCGCACAAGGCTGCATCACAAATGATACCATTCATGCAACAGTTGACAATAAACCATCTGCACCAAAAATAGACTATGCCACTATCAAATTAAACAATGAAATAGATCTTAAGTTCCAAAGATCAGATTCCAATGATGTGAAATATTATGAAATTTTTAGATCAGTAAATGGTGGGCAGGATTCTTTAATACGAACCATAAATGATCAATCTAATAAAGATAGCTTTTACTTCATCAAAGATTCATCTGTAAATACTGCTGTTAACAAATATTCTTATAAAATATTTGCTGTAGATAGCTGCGGTGCGACAAGTGATACTTCCATATCGCATCAGCCTATGTTATTGGCAGTAAAACAATTGGGATGTGTACAAACGCTTCAATTAAACTGGAGTGGGTATCTTGGCTGGCCTTCAATCAGGAATTATGAAATATACAGGAGTACAAACTCTGGGCCGGACAGCCTGGTAGCGACCCTGTCCAATACGATTGCCAATTACAACAATACAGGGCTGAACCATAAGAATTTATATTGTTATAAAATTCTTGCACTTGATAATGCAGATTCGTTTGTTTCTCAATCAAATATCATATGCAAGCAGACATTCTTCCCGGATACACCGCGAATTGTTTCTGTGAGCAAAATAAGCACGTCCACAACAAACGGAACAGTGGTCATCAAATGGAACAGTATCAATAAAACCAACCTGGCTTATAATGAATTGTATTATTCAAGCAATGGCGTGCATTTCAGTCAGATCGGCGGTCATCTTTTACCAGGAATTGATTCAATCATACAAACTGGCCTTGATACCAAAGATTCCGATTATTATTTTTATCTTGTAACGGTAGATTCTTGCAATACCCAATCTGTTCAATCGCCTGTAAGCAAAACCATGACGCTCAAAGTGAGTGTAGGTCAGCTCCTCCACAAGTTAAACTGGACTCCTTATATTGGATTTAAGGTTAAGCAATATCAGATTCAAAGATTTGAAAAAGGGCAGTTCGTTACCATTGATTCCGTGTACGGAACCGATACTTTTTCGAGAGAGTTTCCTGCACCTTGTAATTATGCTATCCGGTATCGGATTGTCGCCATGGGGACTGAGCCTGTGGAAGTCGCATGGTCTGACACGATGGGCAGGCAGGCTATAGATACGATCCCTTCTGATCCTCCAATCATTCAAAATGCAAGAGTTCTATCCGGTAGTTCTGCAAGTTTAAGTTTTAAGGGTTCTGACAGTGCAGACAGCTATAAATTTGTTATTCAACGTGCTGTAGATGGAAACTGGGGAACGGCAGGGTCGATATTGTTTACCAAACCTGCAGATTCATTACAATACATTGACAATAATGTTAATACAGTTAATGATCAGGTTTGTTATACCGTAATTACTTTGGATTCATGTCTAAATGCAAGCTCAAGCGATACGATTTGTCTTCAAAGATTGACCGGGTCTGGACTCTTTTGTACTGCCAAAGCGCGATTGAACTGGCCGACATTCAGCAAACCACCAACGCTGCCAGATACTCTCAATATTTATCGTTCAACAGATGATATTCATTTTAAGAAAACGGTTGCTTTAACTTCAAATTTATCGGGCTATCGTGATACTTCGGTTTCAGTTGGGCAGACGTATTATTACACCATGTCGACTGTTTACAAATCCGGAACGGTTAGTTATTCTGATACCATAAATATAATCCCAAAAATTATTCCAGAAGCTGATTCTGCCCAGATTGTCTATGCCACAGTCATCAAATCAGATGAATCCAAAGGCGCCGTTTATATCAAGTGGAAACGTGCCATGCTTAATGACACAAATGCCAGGGGATATTATCTCTATTCATTAAATTCAACCAACGGGAAATATGCATTGCTCAAAGACATTAGCGACCTTAATGACACGACTTTTATCAATTCCAATATCAATACTATTAAGGATGTCAATAAATATTATGTCCTTACCTATAATGTTTGTGATGTGGGGATTAACTCCAATATTCACAGGACGGTATTGCTCAATGTAAAGGGTAAAAACCTGAGCGAGCAACTTAACTGGATCAATTACCTGGGTGTTCCGGTTAAAAATTATTCGATCTATAAGTCTGTCGATGGTGGAACTCAGAACCTTGTCAAAAATATAGGTACAGATTCAAGTTATCTGGATTCAAATATAAGTTGCAATCATAATATCACTTACCAGATTCAGGCGATATTGGCAAACGGTGAAATATCATTTTCGGACTCTCTTACAGTGAAAAGCTATGACAGTATCAGACCGATTACAAAGCCGATCACGGATGCCACAGTAATAAGGACAGATGTCTCGGATGGTAGGATTAAACTGAGTTGGAATGGAGCTATTGATAATAACTTATTGGGATACAATGTGTACCGCAGTGAAAATGGGTTTCTTTGGCAATTAATCGTTGGCGGATATCCCTCAACTTCTTTTAAAGATAGCGGATTGGATACCTATGATTATCCATATTTTTATAAAATTCAGCCTGTTGACAGTTGCGGAAACATGGGGATATTTACCATTTACCATGAAACCATGAATCTTAATGCATCATCAGGAAATGGATTCAACCAATTATCATGGAATGGTTATTCAGGATGGTCGGTAAAAAAATATCTTTTGTATCGTGATGGTATCCTGATAGATACCTTTGCGAACAATACATTTGCTTTCAAAGATTCTGCGATTATTTGTCATATTGTTTATGAATATCTCCTCAAAGCAGTTGATGCTGATAATGATACAATACTTTCTGCCTCCAACACCGATAGCGCAAGAGCGGCCAATCATATCCCACCCCAAAAAGTATATATCAAAACTGTTACAGTGTCTAAACCAAATAAAGCTGCAACGATCACCTGGGCACCTTCCTCGTCTTATGATGTCAAAAACTACTACATCTATCGGAAGTCAGCCATTGATGGCTCAATGAGGCTTATTGACAGTACAACGTCTACCAGTTATTCAGACAGCAGTGAAACTATTACTGAGCCAGACTGCTACTACGTCTTTGCCCGGGACAATTGCGGCAACCAGAGTGACGGAAGTAATCAAGGCTGTATAATTATGCTCACCGCCAAAAACCAGCCGGGCTATAACGATGTATCGTGGAATAGTTACCAGACTTGGTATGATGGTGTACAAAGCTACAATGTCTATAAAAATGAGGACGGTACAGGGTGGCAATTAATTGGCACAACCTCGAGCGTTCAGATCAATCAATTTAAAGACAGCAAACTTGGTGATAG
Source organism: Bacteroidota bacterium (assembly GCA_013288555.1). Lineage (GTDB taxonomy): Bacteria > Bacteroidota > Bacteroidia > CAILMK01 > CAILMK01 > JABDEJ01. Next base: position 12,417 of record JABDBQ010000008.1, read on the forward strand.
CACCATAGATTTCTGCTATCAGGTGGAAGCCATAGAAAACCCCGGACAGTATAATCAGCTTTCACGATCCACCGTAGAATGTGTCCATCAGGATGCAACAGTATTTATTCCAAATTCCTTTACGCCTTACAACCAGGATGGTTTGAACGATTATTTTGGTCCGAAAGGATTGTATATCAAGAGTTATGATATGAAGATTTATAACAGGTGGGGGGAATTGATTTATTCGGAGCAAATCCCCCTGGCCCCCTTAAAAGGGGGAATCCCTTCTAATCCGACCGGATGGGATGGGACGTTTCATGGGCAAAATGTTCAACAGGGAATCTATATATATATGATAACCGTAACTGACTATAACGGCAAACAAAGCTATTTTAAAGGGACGGTGACGATGTTTGAATAATCCAGGTGCCCTTCGACAAGCTCAGGGTTCGGCATTCCCATATTCTTAAATCCCCAAATTCTCAAATTACTTCTTGCTTCTCACTTCTTACCTCTCACTTTCAACTTTCACCAAAACAGACTATCTTTGCAATGTAAACGTTAAATTACTAAATTTGACTTATGGAAACGAATACCGATAACATAGCACCTGAATTTAAGGAGTATGTGGACTCAAAGATCATCCAGATCATTGATGAAACCATCCAGAAAATAAGGGAAATACTCGACCAGGTGGAAGGCCTGATCCATGAAGTATGGGATATTGTACAAATCATAGCGGCCATTATCAATGAAGCCCGGTCTATGTTCCAGAAAAGCCAGCAAACGGAAGAAGCTGTCGCTTAAACTATTTGAAAATGTGCTGACGCATATGTGAGCATCATTGATAATTGATAATTGATCATTGATCATTTCTCCGATACAACAAATATTAAAAACATACTGGGGCTTCGATTCTTTCAGGTCTTTGCAGGAAGAAATTATTCTTTCGGTGCTGGATGGTAAAGACACCCTTGCCTTGCTGCCAACCGGTGGTGGGAAATCCATTTGTTTCCAGGTTCCAGCACTGGCTTTAGAGGGTATCTGCCTCGTAATTTCGCCTCTTGTTGCACTGATGAAAGACCAGGTGGATGCGCTGAAAGATAAAGGAATAAAAGCACTCTATGTCCATTCGGGAATGACGGCCCGGGAAATTGATATTACCCTTGATAATGCAGCTTATGGCGGGTATAAATTTCTTTATGTATCACCTGAGCGTCTCGAAACGGAAATATTTATACAAAGGGCTCCCAAATTGAATGTGAACCTGATCGCGGTGGATGAAGCGCATTGTATTTCGCAGTGGGGATATGATTTCAGGCCAACCTACCTGAAAATCGCCGAAATACGCAAATTCTTTCCAAAAGCGCCGGTTCTCGCGCTTACGGCAACGGCTACTCCAAAGGTTGAAATTGATATCTGCGAAAAACTGGAATTCGGTAAAAACTATAATATTTTTAAGCAAAGTTTTGAGCGGAAAAATATTATATATAGTGTATTAAATGAAGAGAATAAGGCCGGTCGACTTATACGCCTGCTCGAAATGATCCCCGGATCCGCCATTGTATATGGTGGCTATCGGAGGACCTGTAAGGATATGGCAGATCAGCTTAAGTTGAATGATATTTTGGCTGATTATTACCATGCCGGTTTAAGTCATGAGGAGCGGAGCGCCCGGCAGGAGGCGTGGCTCAGCGGTCGGTTAAGGGTTATGGTTTGCACCAATGCTTTCGGGATGGGTATTGATAAACCCGATGTGAGGCTCGTGGTTCATTTGGATATGCCCGCGACGCTGGAATCTTATTACCAGGAAACAGGCAGGGCTGGCCGTGACGGACAAAGATCATTCGCAACAGCTTTTGTAAATGGCCATGATATAGATGAGATTGAGGCAAATACAGGAGATTATCCTACAGCATCATATATTAAGACTGTGTACAAAGCCCTTTGCAATTTCCTTATGATTCCGGAAGAGAGTGGTGCCGGGCAGAGTTTTAATTTTGATATTTCCGAATTTTCCAAAAGGTACGAACTTGTTGCAGCCCAGGCCTATAAAGCCCTGAAGGAAATTGAAAATTCAGGTTATATAAGTATGTCCGATTCGGTCTATATGCCATCCAGGCTCATGATCCGGGTCAATTATCAGCAGGTGTATGAGTTTCAACTGAATAATCCTGGTTATGAACCGCTTATAAAAACGATTCTGCGTTCCTATGGCGGATGTTTCGATGATTATGTAACGATAAAAGAAAATGATCTTGGCAAAAGACTCTCTATGCCGGTTAAAAAACTGATTGAAAACCTGCACCAGCTGCATAAACAAAAAATCATTGATTATCTGCCGGTTAATACGAGTCCTCAAATCACTTTCCTGGTACCAAGACTCCCCGTTGCGCACCTCTCGTTTGGAGTTAAAGAACTGGAAATAAGAAGAAAGTCAGAAAAGGAGAGGCGGGATTATGTAATAAAATATATTAAAGCAACCGATAGGTGCAGGGGTAAAATTCTGCTGAATTATTTTGGAGAAAAAAAAGATGAAGATTGCGGCCACTGTGATTACTGCATTTCCAGGCGGGAAATGATAAATTCGGAGATCTACCTGGACACAATTTTTAGCCTTATTAAGGATGCATTGAAATCACGAAGCCAGGCAGTTACGGAACTGATCGCCGGTAATCCGGAAATTGACGAAAAGCGGATGATTGAAGCCATAAGATGGATGGTGGATCGGAAAATGATACGGATGACAAACAATAAAATCCTGGAACTGAACCTATGAGACGTATCATTTTTACAGTTACAAACGATCTGAATAATGATCGCAGGATGCATAAAATATGTAGCAGTCTTCATCAGGCTGGATATGATGTATTGCTCATAGGCAGAAAGTTAAACAGTTCAAAACCCATTGAAGTCAAAGATTTCAACCAGAAAAGGCTAAACTGTTTTTTTGAAAAGGGCAAGCTTTTTTACCTGGAATATAACCTGCGTTTATTCTGGTATTTGCTTTTTGCGATGGCGGACATCATTTGTGCCATTGACCTGGATACGATAGGAGCGTGTGCAATTGCCGGCAAAATAAGGGGGAAAAAGCTTGTGTATGATGCCCATGAATATTTTACAGAAGTGCCGGAGGTGATGCACCGTCCGGGCGTACAGAAAATATGGCGATTGGTTGAAAAGACTTTTGTTCCAAAAATGGATATTTGTTATACAGTAAGTGACTCATTGGCGCATTTGTTCAGTAAAAAATATGATAAGCCGTTCCATGTGATCAGGAACGTGCCATTATTGAATGATTCTGGTTTTCAAGTGGAGCAGGATGCCGACAGATTCATACTTTACCAGGGGGCATTAAACATAGGGAGGGGCTTGGAGCTTCTTATAGAAAGTATGAAGCAGCTGCCATTAAAACTATATATTGCAGGAGAAGGAGATTTGAGTCATTCCCTTCGTAAACTTGTTTCAGATTTTGAGTTAAAAGATAAAGTTATATTTTTGGGGATGCTTAGTCCCGAACAACTTGAAGCATTAACCCCTAAAGCTTTCTTAGGATACAATCTGCTGGAGAACCTGGGCAAGAGTTATTATTATTCATTGAGCAATAAATTTTTCGACTATATACATGCCTGTGTACCAGGTCTTTCAAATCCGTTTCCCGAATACATTTCAATAAATAATGAGTTTCATGCGGGCATCATTACTAACCTTTCTGTTGCAGATATCGTATTAAGTGTAGAAAGAGCAATAGCAGATGATACGTACTACGAAAATATTCGTGATAATTGCAGGATTGCAAAGAAGATATTCAACTGGCAGAACGAAGAAAAAAAACTGATTCAGATTTACAATGACCTCAAATAAAGATTTACATATTATTTCATTTAATGTTCCTTATCCTGCTGATTATGGGGGTGTTATTGATGTGTTTTACCGGTTGAAAGCACTTACCGGGCTTGGGGTAAGAATTCACCTGCATTGTTATCAGTATGGTCGCCCTGAAAGCGAAGTTCTGGAAAAATTGTGTCATAAAGTTTATTACTATAAAAGGCGGATATTTAAAGATCCTTTTTTCTCGAGGCAGCCCTATATCGTAGCCACCAGGAATACGCCCGAAATTTTACAAAACCTGCTGAAAGACGATTATCCGATATTGTTTGAGGGTCTCCACTGTTGTCATTATCTTTCACACCCTGCCCTTAAAGAAAGAGTCAAAATTGTGAGAATGCACAATATCGAACATATTTACTATCGCAGCCTTGCCCGTATCGAATCCAACATTTTTAAAAAATATTTTTTTTATTCAGAGGCTTCCCGACTGAAGTCATTCGAAAAGGTATTATCAAATGCGAGTTTGGTGGCGGCAATATCTCCAGATGACTTGCAAAACCTGAAAAGAAATTATTCGAATGTGACATATTTGCCAGCATTTCATGCAAATGACAATGTTGTTGCATTACCGGGAAATGGTGATTTTGCATTATACCATGGAAATCTTGGGATCGGCGAAAACAATGAAGCAGCATTATTTCTTGTCAAAGAAGTGTTCAGGAATTTCGACTATCCGCTGATAATTGCAGGTAAAAATCCATCCAAAGAACTGAGAAAAGCTGTGGAAGAATGCGCTAATATTAATTTGCTTCCAAAGGCAGGTACCATCGAAATTTCAAACCTGATTTCGGAAGCGCAGATAAATATTTTACCTACATTCCAAAATACCGGGATGAAGCTGAAACTTGTAAATGTTCTATTCCAGGGAAGACATTGCATTGTAAATGATACCATGGTGCATCTTACAGGTCTTGAACCATTATGTCATATCGCAAACAACCCCAAAGAAATCAGGGAAACAATTCTGAAATTAAAAGATGTTTCTTTTACAAATGAAGAAATTGATATCAGAAAATCCTATTTGAATCAGCATTTTAATAATGAAAAAAATGCCGTTAATTTTGCCAGGAAGATTAATCTTGATATTAATGAGGTACTGGAACCTCTGCACCTTGTACGCAAATAAATGAATCTGTATCAGGTCTGTGCGGAACTATCCTAATTGAACTCGGCAACTTTATTATCTTCTACCTTAATAATCCTCGAAGGAAATTTTTCAATAAGTCTGTAATCATGTGTTGCCATAATCACAGCAACTCCGTCTTTTTTAATATTATGCAACAGGTTAATAATTTCATCTGAAATATCAGGGTCCAGGTTACCCGTGGGCTCGTCAGCAATAATTACCAGCGGGTCATTGATTAAAGCCCTGGCAATAACCACCTTTTGCTGCTCGCCACCGGAAAGTTCATGTGGCATTTTATAAGCTTTCCCCTCGAGGGAAACCATCTTAAGTACCTCTTCTATTCGCAGGTCTATTAACTGCTTGTTTTTCCAACCAGTCGCCTTCATTACAAATAATAAATTGTCCTTTACACTGCGATCGGTGAGGAGTTGAAAATCCTGAAAAATAATTCCTAATTTTCTCCTCAGATATGGTGTTTTTCTTTGGGTAAGTTTTCGTAAATCAAAACCCGCAACCTTTATTTCTCCTTCATTTACAGGGATATCGCCATATAATGAACGCAGCAAAGTGGTCTTTCCACTTCCAGTTTTTCCGATGAGATAGACGAATTCGCCGGGAGAAATGCTTAAATTTATTTCTGAAAGCGTTAAACTTTTTCGGTGGTACAATTGTACATCTACCAAATGAACAAGGAAATCATCCATTTATTTGTATTTTTTTCATCTTACCGAAGGGTAATTTGTCTATTATTTCTATAAACTGAAGCATATGGTTATCGAATCCACATTTGGAGAGCGCTTTTTCAGGTCTGTCAGCTCTAAAATAGGCCAAAAGCTTATAATTTTCGTCCCTAAGCTGTACGTAATCGGGGATCTTATTTTTGCCCTGAATCTTGATGAGAAATATAAAATTATTATGAACCAATCGCTTGTTTATTAAATTTTATTTAGTTTTGCCAAAGAAAACAGGATCATGTACCAGAAACAATTTACTTCAAAAGTATAAAAAAAACCAATATTTTATGAATACTACAAAACAAAACCTTTCAAAAATCGCTCTATTGGGGTTGTTTGCGGGCATTTTTATGACTGCGTGCAATAGTCCTAAGAAGATGTCTTCCGCCCTGGAGAAGGTAAAATTTAAAGCTGACCCTCAGGTTCTCGAGGTTAAAGGTGATAGCATTACCGTTAAAATCACCGGTAAGTTCCCTGCAAAAACTTTTGCGAAGAACGCTTCAATCAAATTTCAACCCATTCTGCGATATGGAACACAGGAAAAACCGCTTCCACCAAAATATCTTGTTGGTGAAAAAGTAACCGGCGTTCCTGGTGCTACCAAGGTGAGCTATGAGAAAGGTGGTGGATTTACATACTATCAAAGGGTAGAATATACGCCTGAGATGAAAAAATCCATGTTGACTCTCGACTATACCGTTAAGTTCAGTTCTAAATATGAAGAATTGGATCAGTGCGTATCCGGAAGTAAAAAGGATTCGTTATTCGGAACCATTACAACCGCACTTTCTGTGAATCCAACGGATGATTTATACTATTATGATAATACCACACCACTTGGCGGTGCTCGCAGGGTGATATTCTACTATGTAATCAACGAAGGTTTCCTAAGGGATTCTGTTTTCAAAGGCCCTGCTGTACAAACACTGGAAACTTTAACGAATGATCCTAAATTTAAAATCAACAACATTACCCTTCATTCTTATGCGTCACCAGATGGCGAGTTGAAGAGGAACCTTGAACTTACCCACGAAAGGGCAGAAAGTGCATACAAGGAAGTAAAAACGATTCTCGAAAAAGAACATGTAAATATTATTAAGGACGAAGACATCTTCAAAAAACCTGATGAAAACGGTGACGACTGGGCAGGTTTGAAAAGGATGATTTCTGCTTCGAACATGGCTGGAAAAGATGAAGTTATGGCTGTTATCAACAATAACATGAACTTTGATGAAAAGAATGCCGCTCTTAAAAAATTGGCTTCATGGAACGATCTTAAAGATAATTATCTTCCTAAACTGAGAAGAACTGAGGTTTATCTTGAAGGAACTTTCCCAAACAGGGATATTACAGAAGTACGCTCTATTGCTGCCAATTCATTTGATGGTCTTACCAAAAAGGAAGTTATTTCATATGCAAACAACGCTACTGATAATGCTTCAAAAGAAAAGGCATATAAGTACCTTATGAATAAATACCCTGATGATTGGGCTGGAGAAAACAATTATGCTACCATTCTTTTAAAAGAAGGAAATTATAAGGATGCTGACAGTTTACTCGCTATGGCACATAAAACCTGGCCAAACAATGATACAATTGCAAGTAACCTTGGTGTTGCTGATCGTGAAATGCACAAATACGATGATGCAAAAGCATTATATGGTGAGGCTGCTGCTAAAAATATGAAAGAAGGCAACAACATGGGTATCCTTTATATCAAATACGGTGACTATGACAATGCCGTTGCCAGTTTTGATCCTAAACAATGCGATTATAACGTTGCATTGGCTTACACAATGAAAAACGATTATGACAATGCGCTTTCTAAAATAGATTGCATTTCTGATAAAACTCCTGAAGTATATTATCTGAGAGCTATAGTGGCTGCACGTAAAGGTGATGTGGATCTGATGACCACAAGTCTTACCCTTGCTGTGAAAGGTGACGCATCTTACAGAGATCAGGCTAAATCAGATATCGAATTCAAAAAATACTGGACTAAAGTAGAATTCCAGAACGCTATTAAATAATTAGCTATAACAGATAAGTGAACCCCGCAGGTATGTGTACCTGCGGGGTTTGTTTTAGATATGGTTTCCAATATCCCTAGAAAAATTTCACATTTTAAACAAGTATTGATTTCAAGGGTTATATTAATTCAACTTGTAAATTTTTAAACTTAAATATTAACAGATCACTATGAGAAAGATGAGATTCGTTTATTTGCTTTTTGCATCGGCAATTGTTCTTGGAGCTTGTTCTAAGACCGACACCCCTCCGGGCGGAAGTCCAATTGCAGTAACACTTACACCTACTGCTGTTACAGCAAATGGTGGCGATAGTGTTGGCATCGCCTGTACAATTACTGACCAGAACAATCTAAAAGACGTAGTTATTTCAGAATCACTTAATGGTGGTTCTTCAGCTCAGTTAGCGAGCTATTCATTATCAGGTAAATCTTATCAGTTCACTTATTATTATCATGTGCCAACCGGTATTACAGGTTCTATTGTGATAACTTTTACTGTGGATGATGCAAACAATACACAAACTGCTACATCAACGATAACAATCGGTGCAGGCGCAAGCGATTTTAACAGCTATTCTGCAGTATTGTTGGGCAGTTATTCAGATCCAAATGCAGGAAGTTTTTATGCTTCTTCTAATAACGATGTATATACAGTAAGTACGGCAAATACAAACCAGGGGTTGATTGATATGGTATTCTACTTCGGCGCTACAAACCAGTACACACTTGCAGCACCAAGTGACGCAAGTTTTGGAACAAATTCAAATCAGATTTCTTCGTTAGGTATCCAGAACTGGACAACAAGGAATGCTACCAGTTTCAGATCAACAACGCTTTCAGATTTCAGTTCTATCACCAAAGCGGCTGATATTGCAACAGCTTATAATGCCGGTGGTACCGTTGATACAAAAGCAAACATGCTGGCACAAGGTAGTATCATTGCATTTCAGACAGCAGCAGGCAAATACGGCTTATGCAAAATTGTTGATGAAAGCAATGGAAATACTTCAGGGCAAGGCGAAATGCATATTATGGTTGATGTGCAGAAATAATTAATTATAAATGATATACAAAAGCCCGCTTCCTTTTACAGGGGCGGGCTTTTTATTTATAAATTGTTGGTATTTAGGAAATCATTCCATTTGAAAAATTCGAAGCTGCTTTTTGTTTTATGTCTGATATTGTATAAATTTGTGTTTCTGGTTCGTTCCGTTTAAACTGTATATTAAAATTTTAATTTTCAAATATCATGAAGCTACACTTAAAGAAGTTTGCTTTTATTGCCCTGGCGGGCTCGTTGTTTTTTGCGTATTCATGCTCAAAACCAGGCTCAAGCAGCAATAACAATAATAACAACAACAATAACGTTCCTGGTGCGCCAAAGCTTACTATTGTATATCCAGGTGCGGATACCACTATAGGCGACAACCCTATTCCTGTCCTTACGATTACGATTAAAGCCGTTTCAGGTGACACATCCAAAATAGATTCTATAGTAGGAAATGACGCATTGGGACATAAAGCGAAATTTGTTGCAATCGGTTTGAAATCAGGTAACCATTCCAGGACAATTGATTCCACATTTTATGATTATTACACAGCACCGGCTACCTCTATAGGAAGTACTGTAACGCTTACCTATACGGTTTATGACAGCAAGGGCAGTAAAACGACGCAAACCAGGAAATTGAAAGTTACAAGCGTTCCAGTGTTTGCTTTGTATACTGTAATATTGGGAGATCAAAATCAGAATGGCAACGGAGCCTTTTTGAATACAGGGGCCAACCCGAGAGCATTAGTTTACAGTACCGGACAGGTAAATTCTGATACCACACTAAGGCGCCTTGTAGATATGTGTGTGGCCCAGACAAAAGGTATGACAGATATGTTGTTTTCTCCTGGTTATGTAAATACTTCCATCAATGCAACTTTTGCGGATTCAAATATTTTCAACATCAATAGCGGATGGTTGGTTAGCCAACGCAGAACAACTATGTTTAAATTATTGCAGCCAAAATATATTTGTAACTCCAATAATTATCCTGATTATGCTCACGTAGAAGCGGCTTATAAAGGTTCATCAGCAATACCCATGGCGCGTGTTCAATCTATTATGTCACCAAATGATAACTACGCATTTCTAACACAGGATGGGCGTTACGGGGCATTTACTGTTCTTGGAATTGGAGGCGGCATTAAAATGACTATGGCGATTGAGTCGAAATAGATAATTCTTTATAATAATAAAACTCAAAAGCCCCACAATATTATTATTGTTGGGGCTTTTGAGTTTATTTCCTTTACGTTTCGCTTTAACCCTTCTTCGTCCGCCGTAGCCTTTTGGCGAAGGTGGAACCCCTTATGGCTAATTTATATATCTTTGCCTCATGATTAATGGACAAAGAGTTGTGGTGGTTTTGCCCGCGTATAATGCGGAGCTCACGCTACCCATGACCTATCATGAAATCCCTTTTGACCTGGTAGATGATGTTATTCTGGTAGATGATGCCAGTAAAGACAACACTATTGAAGTAGGCAAGCAACTGGGGATCAAACATATCATTCGACACGAGAAAAATAAGGGCTATGGTGGAAACCAGAAAAGCTGTTATGACAAGGCTCTGGAAATTGGTGGGGATATAGTAGTTATGCTGCATCCGGATTATCAGTATACTCCAAAGCTATTGAGTGCCATGGTGCATATCCTGGCTAGTGGACTTTACCCGGTAGTATTTGCATCCCGTATCCTGGGCAAAGGGGCCTTAAAAGGAGGAATGCCTTTTTATAAATATGTTGCAAATCGTTTTCTGACTTTAGCTCAAAATTTGCTAATGAACCAGAAACTTTCAGAATACCACACGGGTTATAGGGCCTATACCCGAACAGTGTTGGAAACCATTGACTATCATCTTGATTCTGATGATTTTGTTTTTGATAATGAAATAAGTGCCCAGATATTTTATGCCGGTTTCGAAATAGCTGAAGTAACCTGTCCGACTAAATATTTTGAAGAGGCATCTTCCATTAATTTCAAAAGAAGTGTGAAATATGGGCTTGGTGTTCTGGCCACTTCATTCAAATACTTTTTGCAAAAAAAAGGACTGGGTCATTACAAGATCTTTTCGTTCACAAAAAAAAGATAAGCTCACCAGTTTTTTACGGCAAAGATTAAAAAGGCGTCGCAAAGAGTGCAAAGTCTATTCCCTGAAATGCTGAGGCTGAATTATGATATTCGCTTCTTATTAATTCAAAATCTTCTTTGAAACTTTGCGATACCTTAGCGTCCTTTGCGGTTTGCTCTTTAAATTAACAAAAAACCCCGGCCTAAACCGGGGTTCCCTTCAAAACCTTCCACTCTTTCCTCTAAAAAAACCAATCCTCTGGTATCCAAAATGGTACCTAAATCTTTGTTTAAATTTATAATGTTATCTGGTGTTTTAAAATCAGTTTCCGCATATTGGTCAATGCATATCTCATGCGGCCTAAGGCTGTATTAATGCTAACACCTGTCAGGTCTGCTATTTCTTTAAAAGACAGATTGGCATAATGACGAAGAATTAAAACCTCTTTTTGCTCTTCAGGAAGTTGCTGAATAAGCTGGCGCACACGGTCGTGGCTTTGTTCGCGCATGATTTCATCTTCCCTGTTTTCATCAGCAATACTGATATAACTGAAAACGTCATTGCCTTCACTGTCAGAAATGGTAGGCAGCTTGTTGAGTTTGCGGAAATGATCGATAACAAGGTTTCTTGCGATCCTTATCACCCACTGCAGAAATTTTCCTTCTTCCTGGTAAGATCCTTTGCGCAAAGTATTTATAACTTTTACAAAAGCATCCTGAAAAATATCTTCAGCTAAGGCACGGTCTTTGACTAAGAGATAAATGGAAGTAAAGATTTTGGATTTATGCCTGTTGATAAGCATTTTCAGGCATGTCTCATTTCCATGCAGGTACTGAGCTATGAGTTCCTCATCACTGATAATCGGCTTGCGCATAGGTTAAATTTTAAATTTAGTACGTATGATGTAGAAATTCTAACCTATAGGCTTTGCTGTTTTATTTAACTTTGTATTATTTTAGTGAAAGAAACTTCCGCTAAGATAAGTAATCATTTTTTGAATTCCAAACATTTCGCTAATTATTTTTCATGGCTCCCGTTAACGTAGACAATTTAGACCATCGTAACTATATCATAATCAAGAATGCAAGGCAAAACAACCTTAAAAGTCTTGACGCCGCACTGCCACAGAATAAGCTGATCGTGATTACCGGGATCTCAGGGTCTGGCAAGTCATCCCTTGCATTTGATACCTTATATGCTGAAGGTCAGCGACGTTATGTAGAAAGTCTAAGCGCATACATCAGGCAGTTTATGGGGAAAATAAACAAACCTGCTGTAGATTACATTAAAGGACTTTCTCCTGCAGTCGCCATCCAGCAGAAAGTCAATACCAATAATCCGCGATCAACGGTGGGAACCGGCACTGAGATTTATGATTATCTGAAGCTTTTATATGCCCGTATTGGTAAGACTTATTCCCCTTTAAGCGGTAAAGATGTGAAACGAGATACAGTTGACTCTGTTGTGGCGCATATCGAAACTTTAGAGCCGGGAGCCAGGGTTCAGGTGCTCTCACCTATTTTAAAACAAGAGAAGAGATCCTGGGAAGAGGAATTGAATGTAATTCTCCAGAAAGGCTTTTCAAGGCTTGAATTCAATGGGGCAATCGTTAAAATAGAAGATATTCTGTCTTTTATCAATACAGGACAAACTGACCTTGCTGAACTCAAAGCTGCAGCAAAAAAGAAAGATAAACTTTTGAGTGAATCCTTTTTACTGGTTGACCGTTTGACCATTATGCCCGGCAATGAAGAAAACCGGTCCCGGATGGCTGATTCAGTGCAAACCGCTTTTTATGAGGGGCATGGATCCTGCACAATGGAAATTCATTTTGCAGACGGAACCAAAACCCGCGAAAGATATTCTGATAAGTTTGAACTTGATGGCATTGTATTCGAGGAGCCTTCTGTAAACCTGTTCACCTTCAATAACCCTTTTGGTGCTTGCAAATCCTGTGAGGGTTTCGGGTTAACCATTGGCATTGATGAAAACCGGGTGATCCCTGATAAAAGCCTGTCGGTATATGAAGAAGCTGTGGCCTGCTGGAAAGGAGACAAGATGAGTGAATGGCTCGCGGATTTCATTAAAAATGCCCGCAAAATTGATTTTCCCATTCATCGGCCTTACAATTTGTTAACGACTGAAGAAAGAGACGTTTTGTGGCATGGCTCTAAAGATATCCAGGGTATTTATGACTTCTTTAAATATGTAGAAACCCAATCATACAAAATACAATACCGCGTGATGCTGGCGCGCTACAAAGGACGTACCAGATGTATGGAATGCAATGGTACCCGCCTGCGCAAAGAAGCCCGTTATGTGAAGATAAATGGCATAGCCATCACTGACCTGGTATTGATGCCTGTGGATAAATTATATGATTGGGTAACCAACTTGCAGCTGAATGAAACAGACAGGCAGATATCAAAAAGAATTCTTACAGAAATCGTTAACCGGCTTGAATTTCTGAACGATGTCGGGCTTGGATATCTGACGCTTAACAGGCCTTCGGCAACTTTATCCGGTGGGGAATCTCAAAGGATACAGATCGTGACTTCACTGGGCAGTAACCTCACGGGTGCTATGTATATTTTGGACGAGCCGAGTATCGGATTGCATTCAAGGGACACCGAAAAACTGATAACCGTTCTGCAAAGATTAAAACGGCTTGGCAATACGGTGATTGTGGTGGAACATGATGAAGATATTATCCGCCAGGCAGATGAGATCCTCGATATCGGGCCCTTTGCAGGAACTGAGGGAGGAGAACTGGTTTTCCAGGGCAATCTTAACGAACTGATGGAAGAAGGTACAACCCTCACCGCAAAATACATGCGGGAAGAACTAAAAGTACCCGTGCCGGAAAAAAGAAGAAAATCAAACTCATGGCTTGAAATAAAAAGTGCGGACAAAAATAACCTGAAAAATTTTGATGTAAAGATCCCTTTGAATGCCATGACCGTTGTGAGCGGCGTGAGTGGTTCCGGAAAATCAACGCTGGTACGCGAAGTGGTGTATCCTATTTTACGTGAGGCAGTTGAAAAAAAGCAGGATTCTTTAAGCCTTCATAAATTGGGAGGCACTTATAAAACGATAAAGAGAATAGAATATATAGACCAGGATCCGATCGGCAAATCGAGCCGATCGAATCCTGTTACGTATTTAAAAGCTTTTGACCCTATCCGTGATTTGTATTCAAAGCAACCGCTGGCCCGTCAACGGGGATATACGCCTGGGTATTTTTCATTTAATGTGGAAGGTGGGCGCTGCGAAGTTTGTAAGGGTGATGGATTTCTTACGGTAGAAATGCAGTTTATGGCCGATGTGGAAATGGAATGTGAAAACTGTCACGGCAAGCGCTACAAAGCCGAACTTCTTGAAGTGCAGTACAAGGGGAAAAACATAGCAGATGTGCTGGATATGACCGTAACGGATGCTATCGCATTTTTCGCTGAAAATAAAGACATTGCTTCCGCTATTGAGCCACTTTCAAAAGTAGGTTTGGGGTATCTCACCCTGGGGCAGCCAAGTATACATCTCAGTGGTGGAGAAGCACAGCGTATCAAACTCGCTTCATTCCTTTCGAAAACCCATTCGCAGGAACATATTTTTTTCATATTTGACGAGCCGACTACCGGATTGCATTTCTATGACATTCATAAGTTGCTGGAAGCATTCCAGGCCCTTGTTGATAATGGTCATACTGTTTTAGTCATTGAACACAACCTCGACGTCATTAAGTGTGCAGATTGGTTGATTGATCTTGGTCCTGAAGGCGGCGAAGCCGGAGGCAATCTTGTTTTTCAGGGCGTTCCAGAAGATATTGTTGATGTAAAGGAATCCTACACAGGAAAATATCTAAAAGAGAAGCTTTTATAAATATACCTGATGTTCTAAACCTTTTGCCTTTCTAAATGTTTGTAAGTGAAGTGTTTTATAAAAAATCGCCGCTCGTATTCATTTCTTATTGTATCTTTCGTGGCAAAAAAAGAGGTCTTTTTTATTAAAAAAGACATGGGTAATATTTTATTTAATTAATAGCTAAACTTAATGCAGGGAAGGATACGGATATTTTTAACGTTTGGATTATGCGCTGTTTTATTTGTCATTATAGGGGTATACTCATGGTTCAATGCGCGCCAATTCAAGGAAGATACCAGGTGGGTAGCACACACTTATGAAGTTATCTCCCAGGCGCAAAATGTTTTATCATATCTTACTGATCTTGGGGTTGCTTCCAGGGGTTATGCGCAAAGCGGCAATGATAATTATCTAAATCAGTTTGAAGAGGCAAAAACTAAGATAGGAAATACAACTGCCAACTTAAGAAATTTGACGAATGACAATCAGTCGCAACAGCAATTGCTTGATTCAATAAATACTCTGATACAAAGCAAGGAAAGGTTTAATTATGAATGGATTACGGCTCGCAAGTTTCAGGGCGAAAAAAAAGCTGAAGAACTTATACTTGCAAATAAGGCCCAAACAATAAACCAGCAATACAGGAAAGCATTAAGCCGGTTTATTAATATTGAAAAAGAATTGCTTTCTACTAGGTTAAGTAAAGCATCATCACAATTTAGTTTTGTTTTTATTACAACACTCACCAGCGTTGCACTTGCTGTTATATTAATTTTGATTGCATTGTATTATTTTTTAGTAGATTACAACAGAAGGATTAGAACAGAACAAAGAGTAATTGAAAGTGAGTCCCGGATTAAGAAATTTTTAGATGTTTTGCCTCTGGGGGTATTAATTTCAAACCAGGATGGTTTTGCTTATTATGCCAATAGTAAATCAATTGAAATACTGGGTCGTGGCATCATTGTTGGTTCTAAAGTTGATCAGTTTGCGGAAGTTTATCATGTATACCGGGCTGGAACGGGTCAGCCATATCCTGCTGATGAATTGCCATTGGCAAGGGCATTAAGATATGAAACTGTTATTGTTGATGATCTAGAGATTGTAAATGGGGATAAACGAACTCCTTTACGGGTTAATTCAACATCAGTTAAGGATGCAAATGGAAAAATTGAATTCGCGATTTCTGTTTTTGAAGATATTACGGAATTAAAGAAATCAGAAAAGGAACTTATCATTGCCAAACATAAAGCTGAGGAATCATCTATTCTTAAGGAGGCTTTCCTGGCAAATATGAGTCATGAAATACGGACTCCTATGAATGCAATCATAGGCTTCACCGATTTACTCGTACAAAGCCCTTTGGAACCGAGGGAAAAGGAATTCGCATCCATTATTAAATCATCGGGTGAAAACCTTCTGAATATCATTAATGATATTTTGGACATATCAAAAATAGAAGCCCGGATGATGACCTTTGAGGCATTTCAACTTAGTATTAATGAATTATTTTATTCGCTAAAAGTAATGCTGGCGCAAAAAGCAGATGCAAAGAACCTGTCTTTGATTTTTGCCTGTAATGTGGGGGTGCCTGATATCCTGATCGGGGATGCCAAAAGACTCACTCAGATACTTATAAACCTGGTTGATAACGCCATAAAATTTACAAAGCAAGGGTCAGTTAGTGTATCTGCATCTTTGTTAAGTGAGAACGAAGATCATTGCGAAATACAATTTTGTGTACGGGACACCGGGATAGGCATTGCAAATGATAAACTGCAAATGGTTTTTGAACGGTTTCAGCAGGCAGAAGCAAATACGACGCATAAATATGGAGGTACGGGTCTGGGGCTGAGTATAGCAAAGCAATTAGTTGATTTACAAGGCGGTGAAATGAGTGTAAAAAGTGTGGTTGATCAGGGAACAGAATTCTTTTTTACATTACCATTCATAAAATCAAAAAATGAATACCAGGTGAATCTTAATTCTTCATCAAAAGAATTCGATATCTCTGAACTGAGTAATTATAAAATACTGATTGCCGAAGACAGTGCCATAAGTGTAAAACTTATTATGAGCCTGTTTGTGCGTTATAACATTAATGTGGATGTTGCTGAAAATGGTAAAGAGGCTATAGAGAAAATTAAAAACGGCCATTTTGATCTCGTACTGATGGATATGGAAATGCCTGAAATGAACGGCTATGAGGCGACATCCGTCCTTCGTAATGAACTTCACAATCCTATTCCCATTATCGCCATGACCGCCCATGCCATGGCAGGAGAAATGGATAAATGTTTGAAACTTGGGATGAATGATTATATATCCAAGCCGATTAACGCCAAATTGCTTTTTCATAAAATTTACAATGCCGTCCACCCTTCAAAAAAGTAAAATTTATGAGCTGAATAATGGAGTTATTCTATCTAAGTTAAGCTCTTGTGTATTTCATCTCAACCTTCTCAATTTCCGAGAATCCTTTTTCCCAGGATATTTGTTTTTCTACTTCCAGGGTTTTGAAACGAAATGCTGAGGCTGTATCAAACATGGTTTTCATGGCTTGCTTGTGCAAACCGGAATTACGAAATGTCTTCAGGGCATCCGTATTTTCCCAGGATGTGAGTGTGTATGCTTTAAGCCATTTTGCTTTAATATAAGTAGATATATTTCCGGGAGTTGATTTCGCCTGGTTGGCTAAACGCATGGAGATAAGGATCATCCCGGGAAGTTTCCAGTAATTTTTGCATTTCAGTTCTGTAATTGTAGTGATCATGGTGGTTTTTTTTCGGTAAACTTATACTGAAAATTTTGAAATAGCATATTAAGATTCACTCCTATAGTAATTTTATTATTTTCGCAATCCAACCACTTACTTTAAATAGTCAATTATGTCAGCTTTAAGTGAAAATACGCGTCTTGAAACCTTTTGCGATGGGGTTATTGCCATCGCAATTACGATTCTTATTCTTGAGATAAAAATTCCTCCGGTAGAATCTATTCATTCTGTCACTGATTTGTGGAAAGCCATCGGACAATTGTGGCCTTCTTATTTTGCTTTCTTGTTAAGCTTTATTACAATCCTGATATCCTGGGTAGGTCATCATGCTGTTTTCAAACTTATCGACAAATCTTCAGCAAAATTCATGTTTGCAAATGGATTTTTCCTCCTTACAATCGTTGTGATTCCGTTTCCTACGGCATTAATGGCGGAATATATCGGAACAGAATACGCGCAACCAGCCATAGTACTATATTGTTTTGCCAACCTGTTTCACAATATCGGTTGGAATGTCCTGCTTGCCGGAACCCTCAAACCTGATAATCTTGCGAAAAATGAAAGATGGACACTGGAGTTAAAAGGGCGCTTAAAAGGAGCAAGGTTCGGCTTTGTGATGAATAGTATTATGACAATTATTGCCATATGGTTTCCGTATATTGCAATGGTATTAATCACTTTATTTTGGCTCTATTGGATATATGCGGGTGTCTCTGTTCCTGGAGAAAAGGAGTAAATATTTATATTGATATTGACAATTTGAAACTATATTGCCCCAATTAGATGTTATAACATGTAAATTTATCTGATATATTTTTAGGTAATTATGAATCGCGGACTTTTTATAAAAACATCTTTGCTGGGATTATTTTCTATGACAACATTATCTGACCTTGAAAAACTGACACGAAACTTTCCCGGAACTGAAACCAGGATGCCGGTGCTGTTTGTGGGCCATGGCAGCCCCATGAATGCCATTGAATCAAACGAGTTCAGCAGGGGATGGAATGAAATGGGCAAGCAATTGCCCAAGCCAAGGGCCATACTTTGCATATCCGCACACTGGGAAACCAGGGGCACTTTCGTCACAGCAATGGAAAAGCCCAAAACAATACATGATTTTGGAGGATTTCCGCAGGAGCTATTTGATGTCCAATATCCCGCACCAGGAAATCCGGAACTAGCCGTAGAAACAAAGAAAACGGTAAATGACATCAATATTGGACTTGACCAGGCCTGGGGTCTCGATCACGGCTGCTGGAGTGTATTAAATCAAATGTATCCTAAAGCAGATATACCTGTAATCCAGTTGAGCCTTGACTATACCAAGGATGCACAATGGCATTATAGCCTCGCAAAAGAACTGGCCGTTTTAAGGACTAAAGGCATATTGATTTTGGGTAGCGGAAATATAGTTCATAATCTCAGGCTTATTAACTGGAATGATTTCAATGCCAAAATGGAATGGGCTGAAATTGCAAACGAGAAGTTCAAAAAGCTCATCAGTGCTGATGATATCAATAGCCTTGTTTCTTATAACAAGCTCGGTAAAGAAGCTGAATTGTCTATCCCCACTCCTGAACACTATTTACCTATGATATACTCACTTGCATTAAAAGAAGAAAAGGAATCTCTGGCATTTTTTAATGATAAAACCATGGGGCCGATATCTATGACATCATTTAAAATTGGGTAAAGAATTGCTGGTTATTCTTCGCGAATCGGAAAGAGCTATTTAAATCGTATTAATTTACAAGCTTATAAAACAATTAGTTACGCCAGGTGTTAATAGATATACACCGGCCGTGTATAAAATTTATTCGTCTGGAAATATACAGAATGATTTATAGTTATAAATTGCGCATGTACTTCACTCGATAACAGATATGTATAAAGCAGTAACAAAAGACGTAGAGGTATCAGTAGAAACATTTTACCAGGAAACAGCATCCAATCCGGAGGCTGGCAAGTACGTATTTGCCTATCGCATTCTTATCGAGAACCATAGCGAGTTCACCATAAAACTACTTCGTCGGCATTGGCATATCATTGACGGCAATGGTCAGTTGAGTGAAGTAGACGGTGAAGGGGTAATTGGCCAGCAGCCGATCATAGAGCCGGAACAAAAACATGAATATGTATCCGGATGCGAACTGCAGACGGAAATGGGTAAAATGTATGGAACCTACCTGATGGAAAAGCAGATAGATGGTACCACTTTTGAGGTCGAAATCCCCGAGTTTGTAATGATTGTGCCTTACAGGCTGAATTAGAATCTTCCTAACATTCCTGACTTTTGTAACTTTGCGTTCTTTGCGGAAATCTTTGCGTTCTTTGCGTGAGATTTCGATCAATTGATAGTTTTCTGGACACACGATTCTTAAAAAATGAAAATACGCAATTATATAGGGGGTGAATTCCTGGATCCACTTTCTCATCAATGGCTGGACAATTATAACCCGGCAACAGGGGAAGTGTATTCACAAATTCCGGATTCAGATGGATTGGATGTGGAAATGGCAGTTTTGGCTGCCCAAAAAGCTTTCCCGGCCTGGGCTGCATTAGGTGAAGAAAAACGCTCCGAATTCCTGATGCGTATTGCTAAAGCAATTGATGACAGATTAGATACCCTTGCACTTGCGGAGAGTATGGATAATGGCAAACCGGTATGGCTGGCAAAAGTGATGGATATACCCAGGGCGAGGGACAATTTCTCGTTTTTTGCTACGGCCATTCTGCATGAATCTTCTTCTACCCATAAAACGGGCACTGAGGCGATCAATTATACCTACAAATCACCTATTGGTCTCGCGGGCTGTATTTCACCGTGGAACCTGCCTTTGTATTTGTTCACCTGGAAAATTGCACCGGCTTTGGCTTCAGGTAACTGTGTGATTGCAAAACCTTCCGAAATTACTCCCATGACAGCTTTTATGCTGTCCGAGATCTGCGCTGAAATTGGATTGCCTGCCGGGGTTTTAAATATTGTTCATGGTCTTGGACCCAAAGTAGGCTCTGCCATTGTAAGTCATAAAGATATACCGGCTATTTCATTTACCGGTGGTACCAAAACCGGTGCGGAAATAGCCAGGGTTGCAGCTCCGATGTTCAAAAAACTGTCACTTGAACTGGGCGGCAAAAACCCGAATATCATTTTTGCAGATTGCGATTTTGACAAGATGCTCAGAACAACTGTTTCATCATCTTTCACAAACCAGGGAGAAATTTGTTTATGCGGGTCCCGAATTTTTGTAGAGCGTTCGCTTTACGATAAATTTAAGACTGCATTTGTTGAAAAAGTAAAAGCCATGAAAGTGGGCGACCCGATGGATGATGGCAACAAAGTGGGCGCTATTGTTTCCAGACAACACATGGAGAAAGTATTGTCTTATATCAAACTCGCGCAGGAAGAAGGCGGAACGGTATTAACCGGTGGGACGCAGGTTCATCCCGAAGGAAGATGTGCCAATGGTTATTTTATAGAACCTACGATCATAGAAGGACTGAGTTATACCTGCCGTACCAATCAGGAAGAAATATTTGGACCGGTTGTTACCATTATGCCATTTGATTCAGACGAAGAAGCCCTTGAAATGGCAAATAGTACACCTTACGGACTAAGTGCCACGATCTGGACAGAAAACCTGACAAGGGCGCATCATTTTGCACACCAACTGCAAAGCGGAATCATCTGGGTCAACTGCTGGCTTTTACGTGACCTGAGAACCCCGTTTGGCGGCATGAAACAAAGTGGCGTTGGCCGCGAAGGCGGCTTCGAAGCATTGGATTTCTTTACTGAGAAGAAGAATATTTGTATTAAGTTATAGAACGGTAAGAAGTAAGAGGTGAGAAGTGAAATGATAATATATAGCTCCCCTTAAAAAAACTTCTAACTTCTCACCTCTCACTTCTTACTCTTAAGTTTATTTCAGTGAAAACTGAGGGCGAATTGGATGCTCAGGGTTAACAATGAGTTGTTGCCTGAGCGGATCAATCAATACATCCATCCCTTCCATGCGAATAGCCCCAAGAAGAACTTCAGTATCCCCTGGTAATACCATGGCGTCAACAGTAGTAGACCTGTTTAAAAAGCTCACTTCAATTGGCCCCACAATTTCCAGGTCAATGATCGTTCCATTAGCAAGTGTAGCTGGTGCTTTTCGCATAACTGGAACGCCTAATTGTTCCATAACTCTTTCATTAATAGCGAGCATGTAAGCGCCCGAATCAACCAAAGCATTAACTTAAACCATTTTGATTTTTTCCTCAGTTATTTCGCCAATTCTTGCTTTATATACATCACCGCCGTTCTTAAGCCCTATTTCTGCATGCACAGGTCCCAATGTAAACAAAGATAATCAATTATTTGAATCATTTTCAAATTCCCAAATTCCCAAATTCTCAAATATTCTTTTTACAAACTCGCAGTCCTCCCTCCATCTACCGGCAGATTTATACCATTGATATAAGAAGCAGCCGGACTGGCTAGAAATGCTATGGCATAGGCTATTTCTTCAGGTTCTGCAAAACGGCCCGCGGGGACTTCTTTTTTCATATTTGCTTCTACCTCTTCAATTGAAAGATGTTTCTTATCAGCGTTATTATTTATGATTCCTTCGAGCCGGGCAGTGCTTGTAGAGCCGGGCAGCACATTGTTTACAGTAATTCCAAATTTTGCCAGTTCCAGCGATAGTGTTTTGGACCAGTTGGCCACAGCGCCACGAACTGTATTGCTTACACCTAGATTTGGTATGGGTTGTTTTACAGAAGTACTAATCACATTAATAATTCGTCCGTAACCCACCGCTTTCATTTTGGGCAATACCGCCTGAACCATAATCTGGTTGCATATCAGGTGCCTGTTGAATGCAATCCTGAATTCATCTTCGTGCGCTTCATTGGCAGGTCCTGGATTAGGGCCACCCGTATTATTAACGAGGATGTGTACCACATGAATTTTTTCGAGGAAATGATTGATCTTTTGTTTCAGGTCTTCGGGATGGTCAAAGTCTGCTGATAGTGCGTAATGAACCTGTCCTTCATCGGTTGGCAATTGCTCTTTCACCAGTTCTAGTGCAGAAAGATTCCTGGCGACCAGGATGATATTAGCACCAAGGGAAGCCAGTTCCATGGCGGCCGCTTTGCCAATTCCCTGTGAACTGCCACAGACAATGGCGGTTTTACCTGATAGATTTAAGTTTATCATGTATTGTGATTTAGGTAATAATGCGCTGCAAATTTAAGGTTTTATACATAGCATAACGTTAGACGTTTTTTGCATAGATCATTATTTAAAGTGTATTTCTGACTAGGCAGTTTTAGATAAAAATCTGTTAATTTTGCTATCTGTTAACAACTAAAAACGGATCCTATGTCAATTTCAGCAACCGATTTTTTAAAGGAAAGCATTTCGGAATACAGGAAATACAAAAACTTCGGAGATAAGTCATTTGCACAGATACTGACCGATGCGGAAATGCACTGGCAACCCAATGAGGAAAGCAATAGCATCGCCATCATTATCAAACACCTGCATGGGAATATGCTCAGCCGCTGGACTGATTTCCTAACCACGGATGGAGAAAAGCCAACCCGAACCCGGGACGAAGAATTTATTGGTCGCAAGGAAACCAAAGCAGAGCTTCTGGACCTATGGGAGCAAGGCTGGCAATGCACATTCAATGCACTGGAGTCACTTACTGAAAAGGATTTTGATAAGATCATAACCATCCGCAACGAACCGCATACTATTGTGCAGGCAATATTGCGCCAGTTATCTCATTATTCCCAGCATGTAGGCCAGATCATTTATATCACCAAGATGATCCGGAATGAGGAATGGAAGACGCTCACCATTCCGAGGAAAAGAGTCTGATTCAGGTTTTTTCGGTCCCTGAGCTTGTCGAAGGGCCGCTGATCCAATATTGATACGTAAACTACCAGGCTTCGACAAGCTCATTTATCCCGACTTATTCGAGAGTCAACGCACTCCGCTCTATCGTTCTCCGTTCTTACCTTTCGCTCTATCGCCCTCGCTCTCCGCACTTCATTTATTCCGCGGCCATCGCAACTTTAGGCTTGTCGACTCCATAAGCCTTCTCAAGTACTTTCTTTTCGATTTCGTCAGCCAGTTCAGGATTGTCTTTCAAAAGCTGTTTAACGGCATCACGGCCCTGTCCTAATTTGGTATCACCATAACTGAACCATGATCCGGCTTTTTTGATGATCTCATAGTCTGATGCGATATCAATGATCTCGCCTACTTTAGAGATTCCTTCACCATAGATGATATCAAATTCAGCTACCCTGAAAGGTGGTGCCACTTTGTTCTTGGCTATTTTAACACGGGTACGGTTCCCTACAATATCAACACCTTCTTTGATCGTATTTATTTTACGGATATCCAAACGGACAGAGGCATAAAACTTCAATGCATTACCACCCGTCGTGGTTTCAGGATTTCCGAACATGACGCCGATCTTTTCACGGAGCTGGTTGATAAATATACAGATGGTCTGCGTTTTACTAATAGAAGCTGTGAGTTTTCTCAATGCCTGGGACATCAATCGGGCCTGTAATCCCATTTTGCTGTCACCCATATCACCTTCAAGCTCTGCTTTAGGTACAAGGGCCGCAACAGAGTCAATCACGATGACATCAATCGCTCCGGAGCGAATCAGGTGGTCGGCAATTTCAAGAGCCTGTTCGCCATCGTCTGGCTGAGATATTAAAAGATTGTCAACATTGATTCCTAATTTTTCGGCATATCCTTTATCAAATGCATGTTCCGCATCAATAATGGCTGCCATACCGCCCAGTTTCTGAGCCTCGGCAATAACATGGATGGCCAGGGTGGTTTTTCCTGAAGATTCAGGTCCGTATATTTCAATCACCCTGCCTTTGGGAAGACCTCTAGCGCCAAGGGCTATGTCTAAGCCAAGAGATCCGGTTGATATGGTTTCAATTCCTTCAAGCTGCCTGTCATTCAGCGACATAACTACTCCTTTGCCATAAGTTTTTTCTAACTTATCTATCGTGAGCTGCAGCGATTTGCGTTTCTCAGCGTTGTCGTCTTTTACTTCTTTTGCCATTTTGAGGTGTTTTTTATTAAGCCGTAAAGGTACTGCATTTCATAGATACGTGATACCGTTTTGGTCAAAAAAATGACAAAAAAATTGTAATTGTGACAAAAATATTGGTTTTTAGCAGGTTAGAACAGTATTAAATATCAGCGCTAATTTACGATTGCTGGTATTTAAAGAATTATTTTTTCCAAGCTGTCCTTTAGCCGCCAGGCAATCTTTAGCGGACCGGGAAAGAGTTTAAAAAGAATCGCGGATATTTTATTCGCCAGCGAATTAGCCCGGGGTAACATGATTGTAGAAAGATGGTTAAGCCCTGCGGTCCTTTGCCTTAACCTAAGTGCGTTGATTATTAAAAACAATGACATATTTATTTGTAAATTCGTCAAAGCATTCCTAAAACCTAAAATTACATTTATGAAGAACAAAACATTTATTTTCAGTATTTTATCGCTAGCTGTAGTTTCCACGTTGTTTTATGCTTTTATTTCAAACCGCAAACCAACAGCTCCACCTGCTACTTCGCAATACATGATTGTTACGGTGCTGGAAACTTCCAGTGCCTTTGACGGCAAGATGATTGTAACTGCAACCGACGGAACATCAAATACAACAGATCTTAAGAACTATTACGGCGGCTTCGCGGCGCCTAAAAATACGGCTTCTAATGACAAAATTATCCTGGACGAATTAAACCTGCTTCATAACCAGGGATGGGATATTGATAAAACAATAGGAAGTGCCTTAAGCAGTTCAACCGGGCTTTCGATCACCCGATACATTCTTAAAAAGAATATATAATGTTGAACTGAATTAGAGATTGCCAGCCAGATATTACCAGTATTTCAGTTTTGACAACTTTCCAAAAGTTGTCAAAACACTGCCCCGAAATATTTTTTTCAAAAACAATCCACATTTTAAAATATGTCATTATCTTTGCCATACCAAACGGTCGGTTTATGAAAGATTCAAGAGAACATATCCTCCAGACAGCCTTTGAACTCTTTATGCAAAAGAGCTTTAAGGAAGTGACCATGAGGGAGATTGTCACAAAGACCGGTCTCAGCAAGGGTGCGTTCTACCATTATTTCGAAAGCAAGGAGCAGCTTTTTATGGAGATCATAGATCATTTCTTTGCCGGACTGATGAGTGTACCCTTTGATTCATTCTCGCATGAATCCCTGAAGGCGTTTTGCGCGGATTATCTGAAAGACATTTCGAAAAAGGCTGACACATCCTTTGTCGAAAATAAAGACCTGAATGCCAATTTTTACTTTTTGATTTTCGATGCAGTGCGCATGATACCGGATTTCAAAAGAAAAATGGATGTAATGGCAGAAAAGGAAGTAAGATCCTGGGTTAAAATTATCAGGATAGCAAGAAAGAAAGGAGAAATAAAACCTTTAATGACGGACGAACAGATTGCAAAGTTTTATATGTACTCCAATGACGGTATCGGCATCCGTATGATACTCAACAACAGGATGGGTGAAATGAAACCTGAGATAAAAGCGCTCTGGGATGGCTTTTACAAGCAACTAAAAGGATAGTTAACCATGGAAAATGAAAGAAATTAAAATAGATATATTATTTCAGCTCAGTCCATACCGAGCGTTCGGTATGTGAAATAAATTTATAAGACCCTTAAAAAGAAACATCATGACAACACAAAATAAAATCTCAAAAGTCATTGCCCTCGAAGAAGCATTTTTGTACCCAAAACTTTTTGAATTATATCCAATGGAACTGCGGGAAAAGTACAGTGCCGTTAAGGAGAAACTTTCAGATGTCGGTCCGGCCCGAATAAAACGCATGGATGAAGCGGGAATAGATATACAGGTACTGTCACATGTGCAGCCCGGGATTGAAATGCTGGATGACACCATTTTGGCTATAAAACTTTCAAAAGAAATCAATAACTGGCTGGGCGGTATCGTGCAAAAATATCCCACCCGCTTTGCTGGTTTTGCAACGCTTCCGATGCAATCCCCCGAAGATGCCGCGGATGAACTGGAACGAACCGTAAAAGAGTTTGGATTTAAAGGTGCGCTCATAAACGGGCATACACATGGCCGCTATTTAGACCATGAATCTTTTTCGGTTTTGTTATCCAAAGCCGAAGAACTTGACGTGCCCATTTATATCCATCCTACCGATCCACCAAAGGAAATATCTGACTATTACTACGAAGGATCTTCTACATTGATCACCGGCTGGGGCTGGGGTGTGGAGACAGGTACACATTTGTTGCGGATGATTAAAGCAGGCGTATTTGACAGGCATCCCAAATTGAAAATCATTATTGGGCACATGGGAGAATTGATCCCGTTTTGTTATTCAAGGTTAAGTCTTGCCCTATCTATGGGGGAGTGGTTGTTGGCGGCTCAGGAAGCCAAAAAACCGGGTTCTTCGCCTGAGAATCATATGGAAAAGAGTTTTAATTATTACATGAAACAAAATCTGTATATCACCACCAGCGGTGTTTTTGATCAACCTGTTTTTGAATGTGCCCTTGCTTTCCTGGGCATAGATAACATGATGTTCTCTGTGGATGATCCTTTCAGGGATAATTTTGAAGCGGTGGATTTTCTGAATGCAACAAAACTATCAAAAGAAGACAAGGAAAAACTGGCGCATGGCAATGCTGAAAAAATTCTTAAACTTTCAAATGTCGGCAATTTTAATGCTGCTTCAAAAAACTCATTTTCTGCCTTCAAAGCGCGAACCAAATCAAAGATGGGACGCATGTTATTGTCCTTTCTCGTGAAATAAATATTAATCAAAAAGTAATCATATATGAAAACTCACAATTCTTTGGCTTTTAATACATACCGAACGGTTGGTTTACATTAAAGAGTGAAAGGTGAGAAGTAAGAAGTGAAAAGCAAAAAAATAAAACAGTATACAATTATTCATCAACCCTTAAAAAATCATCATCATGAAAAATAACAAAGTCTTTATCCTTATAGGAATCATCCTGGCGATATTCCTAGCAACGCTCGATCAGATGATCGTCTCCACGGCCATGCCACAAATTGTCCGTGATTTAAATGGCATGGAACGTCTCAGTTGGGTCTTTACGGCATATATGCTTACCAGCACCATTACTATGGTCATCTATGGAAAACTCTCTGATCTTTTCGGTCACAAACGCCTGTATATCATTGGTATTATTATCTTTCTCATTGGCTCTGCACTTTCTGGTCTGGCGCAGAATATGAATCAGCTTATCTTTTTCCGTGCCTTTCAAGGCATAGGCGGCGGCGCTGTTATGATCATTTCATTTGCCATGATCGCTGATGTGTTTCCACCGGCAGTGCAGGCAAAGTACCAGGGCATGATCGGTGGTGTAGCTGCATTATCAAGTATTGTTGGTCCACTATTAGGCGGCTGGATCACAGATACGCTTTCCTGGCGCTGGACTTTTTATATCAATGTACCAGTAGGTATTGTGGCATTAATTGTTCTTATCGGCGCACTACCTGATATCAGACACAAAATCAGTGCAAGTGCCATTGATTTTGCAGGGTCTGTTTTTTTAACTGCTATCCTTGTTCCATTTTTATTGGCACTGGTTTGGGGAGGCAATGAATATGGATGGGGATCCTGGCAAATCATTTCACTATTGATTATTTCTGTAGTATCTTTAATGGCATTTATCTATTCAGAAAGCAAAGCGAAAAATCCTATCTTATCTCTTGATCTGTTTGGCAACAGGGCTTTTGTGGTTTCAGCAACGGGGTCTTTTCTCACCACCATGGGGATGTTCGGCGTTATTCTTTTTATCCCGCTTTTCGCACAGGGAATAATAGGCATCACTGCTACACATTCGGGGTTAATATTGACTCCTATGATGATGTCTCTCATCATTTCAGCGATTATCAGCGGCCAGATTGTTTCACGTACCGGGAAATATAAAATAATAGCTCTTTTAGGAATGCTTTCGGGTGCACTTGGGATGTATTTGTTTTCGCGAATTGATATTCATACCACAAACAATATGCTTGTTATGAGCATGGCCATCCTTGGAACAGGGTTGGGATTAACAATCCCTATATTTCAGCTTTGTGCCATCAATGCATTCAGTGTGAAAAGAGTAGGGGAAGTAACTGCCGGTTCGCAACTTTTTAAAAATCTTGGTGGTACAGTAGGACTTGCGCTGCTCGGCGGGTTTATGAACAGTCAGCTGTCGTCTCACATGTCAAATGTGGTTAATGAACCTTTTGTTGCCACACTTAAAAAAATACAACCTGATCATGCGTTTGAAATGAATTCCAAAACCGTTCAAATGTTATTGAACCCAGCGGCACAATCCAAAATAAAAACCATGATTGAGTCAGCACCAAAACCTATGCAGGCTTCTATATCACAGAGCTTCAGACATTTTTTACAAACGGTAAAAATTGCCTTTAGTTCTTCGTTAGATAACCTGTTTCTGATAAGCGCATGTATTATGGTATTGGGATTTGTGGTTGTTTTGTTTTTACCTGAAATACCATTAAGAAAAACAAATGATATTAATGTGGAAGAGACTATAAGTGAGATCACACCTTTAGCAATTTAAATGTTATGAAAAAAGCAGCACGCATTGCTATCATTATTGTTTTACTGGCATTGATCAGGTGCCTTGCAGAATTTTTCAGACTGGAATATCAGCTTGGGGATAAGTTGACCGTTTTAATGTTAAAACCATTCATGCTGGGCGCTTTGATCAGCTCAATATCATGTCTTATAATGGCCATTGGCCTGTTTTATTCCAAAAACAGGCTGGTGGTGGTTATTGCGGTTTTAACAATTACGGTTTTATTGGTTATTAAGGCAGCAGGCATGTAATAAGTGCTGGGTTATTCATTTATTAATTTCCCAAAGGCACCATGATTGCTTTGTTTTGTTATCTTTGAGTTGAAGAATTGACAAAATAATCGTCTTATAAATCTGATAAAGGATTCCAGATATTAAAAATGAAATACAAATCATCAGTAATTTCAACAGCGATCATTGTTTTTATTTCCTGCCTAAGCATGAATGTGTTTGGTGCAAATCATGGCGGTAGTCCTGAAACTGTTCATTTCAAGCAGCATACCCATCAGGCTGTTGCCATGGCGGGAGAAGTTGACCTGATGCATGTCAACTCATCCTTTAATCCAATATTATTATCGACCGAGCCCGATCAGAGGTCAGATTATCGTTCTTCACATATTCCCATGCAGACCAGTCAGCCTTCGCCATATTTTCATGAAGATAAACCCGCGGGACAGTCAGAAAATAAGACAGCTTCAGAGAATATGCCTTCTGTGATCAATCAATTTGATGGGTCGAACGGGTACCCTGATCACCCGCCTGATAATTTTCTGGCTATATCCAAATCAGGCTATATAATCAGCGTCATGAATTCCAATTACAGGATTTTTCAGCCTAATAATTCCGGAACTTCATCTAATGTTTCTTTTTATGATGCCCTGAAAACGACATTTCCGAATTTCAAAGAGGTCTATTTCGATCCAAGGGTAGAATATGATGCTGTAAATGACCGCTTTATTATGACAATGCTGAGCGGAACCAATACACCCGCTTCAGAAATAGTGATCATGTTTTCGAAATCTGGCAATCCTGCTGATGGCTGGTATGTATATAGTATTCCCAGTGATTTATACAACCAGCAGCAGTTTGGAGATTACCCGACAATTGGGATTTCGAAAAGTGATTTGTTTATCAGCCTTCATTTGATCCATGTGTATCCAATTACCGGGGCTTATTCGTCCACACCTGCCATAGTTCAGATCAACCTTGCAAACGGATATAAAGGTGATTCATTGAATTATGTAAGCTATGCACCCGATGGCACAAATTTTTATGTAACAGATACGTGGGTGCCAGTACCACATGGAATACAGGGCAATTATGGTGATAGCATGTATTTTGTGAGCAATCATGATACCATTGGGTCTGAGGTTGATTTGCTTGAAATAACAGGCAATGAAAATTCGGGAAAAGCGAAAATCAATATTGATACCACTTATATGTATCCCTCTCTCTATTATTCAGCGCCACATCTTGTCGGCGAAAAACAGGATACCACAACTTTTAAGCTCAATCCGGATCAGAATTGGATTACCCAGGCTTTTTATGGGGGGCATACCATTCATTTTGTGTTTTCTACCAAAGACCAGCATTCCGGTTTTACAGATATCATATACGCCCGTATTGACGCTCAAAAAAAGAAACTTAATTACGTTGAATTTGGATTGAATAAAATGGATTATGTATATTCTTCTATCGCCCCGATTGGGATATCTGATACGGATAAATCTGTACTCATCTCATATTGTAAAAGTGATTCTGTGATATACCCCGAAGTTGATGTAGTTGAGTGTGATAATAATTTCAATTTTTCACCATCCGTTGTTATCAAAGCGGGAAGTTCACCAATTGTTTCCTATGGACAAAAATCAGGCACGGTTCGTTGGGGCGATTACACAGGATTGGTGAGGCAGGTGGGCACTAATTACTGTTATTTTTCAGGATCTTATGGAAGCAGCAATACATACGAAACGACGGTTGCTAAAATAGGCCTGGTTAAAAACTCAGGAATCAATGAATCACAGGTTAAGACAAATAATAATAGTTCTGTTTTCCCTAATCCCGTAACAGATATATTCACTATTGATTTTGACCTGAAGCAAAGATCTGATATCAGCATTGCTGTTTATGATATGAGTGGCAGGATGATTGAAATGCTTTATAAAGGGCTTACTGAAGCTGGCGATCAACGTTTTTCGTTCAACAAGGCGGCGCTTAAGCCAGGCGTTTATTCTTTGTCCATTCAAAGAGACGGAGATGAAACGATCAGCAAAAAGATTGTTGTGGAATAACGATCATTTAAATTAAGCCAAATAGAGACATCTTTGGCCAGCTTCATAAATTCACTTTTTCTTAATCGCAATCAAAGCTTTGTTTTCTCTATTTTTGTACTGAGAACAATAAGTCCGGATTGAGGGTTACATTGAAAATAAAATACAGAAATGGAAGAACTTGAAGTACCAACAGAAAATCTTCATGAAAAAATTCATGAGATTGCAGAAGAAGAAAAAAAAGAAAAATGGATTATGTACGTAGCCCTTTCTACAGCATTTATTGCTGTTTTAGCAGCTATTGCTTCTTTAATGGGGGGACATCATGAAAATGAAGCGCTCCTGGAACAACTTAAAGCCAGCGATCAATGGGCTTATTTCCAGGCAAAAGGAATAAAATCTGAAATTGCTATGTCGACCAGCAAAATGCTAACTGCCGTAAATGGAAAAGCAAATGATGCGGATCTGAAGCAAAAGATTGATAAATACGAAAAGGAGAAAGCCGAAATAAAGACATTGGCTACAGAGTTTGAATCCAGTTCCAAAGAACATCTGGAACGTCATTTGTCTTTTGCAAAGTCTGTGACCATATTCCAGATATCCATTGCCGTGGCGGCCATTGCCATCCTAACGAGGCGAAAACTTCTCTGGGTTATCAGTATGATCTCAGCTGTTGGCGGTGCTTATTTTTTGATCGTCGGTTTCTTATGACCCGCCGGGGAATTTTCATTTGAAATCTTTTGATAATACTTGCAGATTTCCTGTAATCCGCATATTTCGCATTTGGGTTTCCTGGCCAGGCAAACGTATCTCCCATGTAAAATCAGCCAATGGTGAAATTTGCCGGTGAGTTGCGGCTCAATATTTTTCAACAACTGATTTTCAACCTGCAAAGGTGTTTTGGACGGCTTTACCAGACCGATCCGCTGCGCCACCCTGAATACATGTGTATCCACCGGCATTGTATTTTCTCCAAAAACAACAGAAGCAATCACATTGGCCGTTTTTCTGCCTACACCGGGTAGTTTTTCCAGATCCTCAGTATTACCGGGGACTTTCCCATTAAAATCCTTTTGAAGCATTTGAGCCATCGCAATGAGGTGTTTCGTTTTACTATTGGGATAACTGATGCTTTTAATAAATGGAAATACATCATCAAAATCTGCACTGGAAAGCTCTGCTGGAGTCGGATAAACTGAAAATAAAGTTGGTGTGGTCATATTCACTCTTTTGTCGGTACACTGTGCCGACAACATTACTGATACAAGAAGTTCGTAAGGATTTCTGTAATGCAATTCTGTTTGGGCGTCAGGCATTGCTTTTTCAAAATACTGAATGGCGCGTGCGTAGCGTTCTTTGATTGATATTGATGACATGATCCTGCAAACTTAAACATGATCTGCCAATTTTTGGTTTATGGCACTATTTATGTATCTTTGAATGTAACTATTAAATTATCGAGATAATGAAAAAACTACTTTTATACGGAACAGCAATGATGTTCAGTTTTGCTATCGTTACTTCAGCATATGCTGGTAATGATAAAACTGACGGCGCAAAACAAACTGCAACCTGCAAAGACAAAAAAGCATGTACAGGTAAATGTAATGGCAAATGCACCGGAAAATGTACAGACAAAAAGGCCTGTGCAAAACCGGAAAGCAAATCGAACTAAGATATTCTGACATATCTGCAAAAAACCCGGCCCAATGACGCCGGGTTTTTTTGTTTGTAATCCCGATAGCCAGATTGTACTAAAATGAACCAGGATGGTATTTTAAGATATTATTTGGCCAATGTTAAATTTTTCAGGAATCAATTTCCGGTTTAATCATTTAATTACTTTTGTCCTTTTTGATGATGAATTATAAACAAATAGTCTTTCCCATATCTTATGCATACATGCCGGCTGTACAGAAATAGTCAGGAAAAATAATTAACCCTTAATTCAAATCCTTGAAAAAAGAGATCAAATCAAAATTTATCAATCGTGAAATAAGCTGGCTGGCTTTTAATGAGCGTGTATTGCAGGAAGCATCAGACCCTACAGTTCCATTGCTTGAACGTATTAAATTCCTGGGAATATTTTCTTCAAACACCG
This sequence comes from Bacteroidota bacterium, assembly GCA_013288555.1. Taxonomy (GTDB): domain Bacteria; phylum Bacteroidota; class Bacteroidia; order CAILMK01; family CAILMK01; genus JABDEJ01. The sequence goes on from JABDBQ010000008.1 coordinate 45,972, forward strand.
ATGAGTTTTTCAGGGTACGGGTAGCTACTTTGAAAAGAATGGCCGATATAGGTGATGTGAAATATGTACTGGGTGGTAAACCCAATAAAATCCTGGCTCAGATTCAGGAAATCATTTTAGAACAGCGTTTTAAATCAGATCATACCTACGAAGAGCTGATTAATGAGCTTTCCAATGAAAAAATATATATTATTAATGAAAACAATCTGAATAAAACACAGGGTGAATTTGTGCGGCAATACTTTCAAAACCGGGTCCGGCCTACACTGGTTCCTATTATGATTGATTCTTCCCCTGTTGTTCCTGCATTGAAGGATAAAATGATATACCTGGCCATAAGGATATCGCACAGCGACGCACCTTTAAAATTCAGGCATGCTCTCATTGAATTGCCAACAGACCAGGTGCAGCGCTTCCTGGTCTTGCCTGAAGTAGGAGGTAAGCAATATATTATGTGGCTTGACGATGTAATCCGCTATTGCCTCGACGAAATATTCTCAATTTTCAAAGTTGATACATTACATGCCTATACCATTAAGCTCACAAGGGATGCAGAACTCGACATTGATGATGAAGTTTCAGAAAGTTATCTTCAGAAAATAACCAAAAGTGTAAAGCAGAGAAAGAAGGGCAGGCCCGTCAGATTTATTTATGATGAAGCCATGCCGGCAGATATGCTTCGGCAGATTGTGAAAAAACTTTCAATGCATAAAGGAGATAATATTATTCCCGGAGGAAGATATCATAATTTTAAAGATTTTATGAAATTTCCGAAGATCGGACCGCCACATCTTCAAATGGAAAACAGACCTCCGATTCCGCATCCTGATATCCCTTTGAATCACAGTATGATTGATATTGTGCGCAAAAAGGATATATTATTGCATTATCCGTATCAATCATTCAATTATGTTATTGATATGTTGAGGGAAGCAGCTATTGATCCGCAGGTCATATCCATCAAGATGACATTGTACAGGGTTGCTGAGACTTCAAATGTTGTGAACACCCTAATAAATGCAGTTAAAAACGGCAAGCAGGTTACAGCTGTAATGGAGCTCCAGGCCAGGTTTGATGAAGAAAACAATATTTTATGGGCCAATCAACTCAGGGAAGAAGGTGCAAAAGTTATCCTGGGTGTTCCAGGTATGAAGGTTCATTCAAAGTTATTTTTAATTACAAGGAGAGAAAAGGAAGGCATAGTTAGGTATGCCTATGTGGGTACCGGTAATTTTAATGAAATGACATCAAGATTATATTCTGATCATGGTTTGTTCACGGCCCACAAGCAGATCACGGAAGATGTCAGCCAGGTTTTTAATTTCCTTGATAACAATACCCGAAGGGGCACTTATCGTCAGTTACTCGTTTCTCCGTTTTATATGAGGGATACCCTTGTCTTGTACATCGCAAAAGAAATAGCTCATGCAAAGGCTGGTCTTCCAGCTTATATGATTTTAAAACTGAATAGCCTGGTAGATGAAGAAATGATCGATTTGCTTTATGAAGCAAGCAAAGCAGGCGTTAAAATGAAACTCATTATCAGGGGGATATGCTCCTTGAAGGCAGGCGTACCGGGATTAAGCGAAAATATTGAAGCCATCAGTATCGTAGATAAGTACCTTGAACATTCAAGAATCCTTGTTTTCTGTAATGGGGGGGATGAAAAGATATATATCGGGTCGGCTGATTGGATGACACGCAATCTGGACCACCGGATTGAAGCGCTATGTCCCATCTACGATAAAGCCATCAGAAGACAATTAAAGGCTTTCCTTAGTATCGAATGGGAAGATAACGTCAAAGCCAGGATCCTCGGAGAAACACAGGAAAACAACTATAAAATTAATCCGGGGAAAGCTATCGTAAGAGCACAGGATAAGATTTATGCATTATTGCGTGATGTGCAATACAATGGTGACGCTGAACTTAAAGAACTAAACAGATCTTTGTTAAAAACGGTGAAAACAGCCTCGAAAGAAACAACGTCTAAAAAAGTAGTGCGGAAAAAGGCAGTAAAAAAAATAATTGCCAAAAAAGTGGTTAGACGTAAATCGAGAACGATAAAATAGAAGTACTTTTTATCAAAACCGCATATTTTGCACTTTCTCTTATTTTATTCCTAAATTTGCATAGTAAAGTGGATATTTCTTACGCATAAAAAGTTATCCGACGCCATTATGAGCACCCAAACACAGGAATTGACAGCATTAGAAACTGCCGTTGGTCTTGAAAACAGTATTATTGTCTATAACGATGACATTAATACCTTTGATCATGTGATTGAGAGTTTTGTGCAGGTTCTGGATCATAGTTTCGAACAGGCTGAGCAATGTGCCTGGATCATTCATACCAAAGGAAAATGCAAAGTGAAACAAGGCGAATATGATCTTCTGGTTCCACTTTGTTCAGCAATTCTTGATAGAGGAATTTCCGCCGAAATCAATTAATAGTTTCGTACTTTTTTTCAGAAATGAATCGGTGAATACTGAGCTAATGTAACTCCTGATTCCTAACCCCTTACTTTAACACAATCTTTTTCCCGGGCTTCAGTTTTGCGTTCCTGGATATGCGGTTTATCTGGCAAATCCTGTTCACCGTTGTGCCATTGCGCATGGCAATTTTAGAGATGGTGTCTCCACGATGAATAACATATCCGCTATGTTTGCTATGGGTAGAATGTGTCCTGGAATTATAGGCATAATGAACAGCATGTCTGCCTCTTCCATGGCGATGATGTCTGGAAAGATAATTGGCTTCCTCTTCGTGGAATTTGGCAAGGTATTCAAAATTATCTGCTGAAAGATTCAATGTATCGGACCGAAGAGCGTGTTGGGTCGTGTCGTCAAAATTGATAATTGAATTCGGGTCGATAGGTTCACCCAGGTATCTTACCTCAAAGTGGAGGTGGGGCCCTGTTGACCTTCCTGTTGTACCTCCAAGTCCTATCAGCTGCCCCGCATTAACCACTTGTCCAGGTACAACATCCCTATAAGTAAGGTGTCCATATAAAGTTTCGAGACCATTATAGTGCCGGATTACAACACAGTTTCCATAACTGCGGCTCCATTGTGAAATACGTACAACGCCATCAAAAGCTGATACAACTGTATCGCCTCTGTCTAATTTAAGGTCAATACCATAATGATAGCGGGTATGGTTTCTTTTTCCGAATTCTGAAGTAACATAACCGGCAACAGGAATGGCAAAACCACAATCTTTATGGTTTGCCAGTACAAGTGTAACGGTATCCGTCATTTTTGTAAGATCAAAATGATAAGGATGAATGGTTGCCGTATCCCAGATCATATATGCCTGTTGAAAAGGCAGGATAGAGGCAATATTGAGGTAATGATTATTATGATACACATCTGCTAGATTTACAGAATTGGTATCAATCATGTTTTTAGCGGAATCAATAAGAAAATCGCTTGCGTATAAATTATTAAACAATAACGCACTAAAAAGCGTTAGTATGCTTGTAAGTATTATAAATCTCCTGCTCCGGTTCAAGATTCTTAAACTTTTAGGTGTGAAAAAAAAATAATGTGTCCCTCTTGTCAGCTTCTAGTTGCTGCACTAATTCTTCCTTGGATGCGAATTTAACTTCTTTCCGTAAAAACAACAAAAATTTTACAGTTATTTTTTCATTGTATATCTGCTTGTTAAAATTAAAGATATTCACTTCCAGCGTTTTGTCTGTATCTCCAAAGGTTGGATTGTGCCCCAGGCTTGCCATGCCTTTATATGTCTTTCCATCATATATTACCTCTACCACGTAAATTCCATCTGCGGGCAAGAGTTTAAATTTCTCCGGAATTTGAATATTCGCGGTAGGATAACCCAATTCTCTGCCTCTCTTTTTCCCTTCAACTACAATTCCGGTGACTGAATATGGATAACCAAGTATCTCATTAGCAAAAACCGTTTCCCCGTTTTCCAGTGCTTTACGGATCATGGATGAACTCAACGGATCTGATTGCAGCTGGATGGCATCTACCTGGATGAGATCAAAATGAAAAACCGGGGCAAAAGCTTCAAGCTGTTCAAAATTTCCTTCGCGATTTTTCCCGAAATGGTGATCATGCCCAATGACAAGGGTTTTGACATTTATTTTTTTTACCAGGATTTCTTCTATAAAAAGTCGATAATCCATTTTTGAGAATTCTTCTGTAAAGGGCAGAATAACAAGGTTGTCCAACCCGTAGTTTTCCAGGATTTCAATTTTTTCTTCAATGGTATTTAATAATTTCAATCCATTGTCATTGGGTTGCAATACCATTCTGGGATGAGGCCAGAAAGTGAGAAGTACGGTCTCTCCGTCAATTTCATTTGCCTTTATGGTCATTACATTCAGGATTTCACGGTGCCCAAGATGTACGCCATCAAATGACCCGATACTTACTACAGGGTTTTTGAAAGCCGGCAACTGCGAGATGTCACTAAATATTTTCATCCGATGGTTTCAAATGTTGAATTTGATACAAATGATCGGCCAATTGGTCTGCCTGCCATGCATTTTCAAGCTTAAAATCTCCAATTCTTGTGCGGCAAAGATCATATAGATAAGCCCCTACGCCTAATATCTTCCCTAAATCGTTCGCCAACGACCTGATATAGGTTCCTTTGCTGCAAACTACTCTGAAATAAATAAGGGGAAGTTCAATTTTTGTTATTTCAAATTCAATAATTTCAAGTTCTCTCGGCTTCAGCTCACGGGCTTTGCCTTTTCGGGCCAGGTTATAAGATCTTTTCCCATCTATTTTGATGGCAGAAAAAGCTGGTGGAACTTGTAAAATTACTCCTGTAAGTGACTTGGCAGAAGTTATGATATCCTGTTCAGAAACAGAGCCTATTTCGGTAATATCTTCCGGTTCCGTTTCACGGTCATAAGATGGGGTAGTGGCACCGAGAAAGATTGAACCCGTGTATTCTTTCACCATATCCTGAAAATCAGATATTTTCTTGGTAAAAGGTCCGGTGGCAAGAATCATGAGGCCGGTGGCAAGAGGATCAAGGGTCCCGGCATGGCCTATTTTTGCGTTTACGCCTCTTTTAAGTTTGCGAACCACATCAAATGATGACCAGCCTCTTGGTTTATCGATAAGCAGGATTTCTCCGTTCTGGAAATCAAAATCCCGAAATTGATCCATAGATAGGTGTTTGTCGGACAGAAAATCAGGCCTCAGGGTTTTGAACCTTGGGCTTTTTCATGATGGCGTAGATCTCAAACAAAAAGCCGAATAACAATACATTCGGGGCTATTTTCATCTTTGTGAAATTATAGATATCAGTAGATCCTGATATCAATACAAATCCAATAATAATAATACCCAGGCCCACCAGCATCAAAATATAATTCTCTTTTGATAAAGGCAATTCGTTAAACGGGGCTTTAGAAACCTTTTTTACTTCTTTTTTACTCATAAGACTGCAAATTTAAAACAAGTCGTCCAATTTAAGTTTAAGATATTTGTTTATTGCAAAATAACTGCTCAATCCGGTGATTAATACGCCCAGAATAAGCATTCCGACCAATAAAGAGCCAATCTCCAGGTAATTATCAATCATGAACAAAAAATTGAACTTCTGTTTGATGAAATAGATAAAGGTCGAAAGCAAAATGGCCGCAAATACAGCACTGCACAGGCCTGTGATGATTCCTGTAGATATAATGGGACGGCGGATGAAATTCTTGGTAGCACCAACCAACTGCATGCTTTTGATCAAAAAGCGCCGGGAATACATATTCATTCTTATAGCGCTATTAATTAAAGCGATGCTAACAATGCCCATCATTAAAGCCAGCGAAATAAGTATGATACCTGCGGTCTGGACATATTTATCAATATTTTCTACCACATTCTCATCAAACTGAACCTCGCGTATACCTGGATTTTTTTCAAGAGCTGTTTTAAGGATTTTGAGGCTGTCGAATACAACAAAACCCGAATTAAAATGCACATCTATTGAATTAGGAATAGGATTAAAGCCTAAAAGTTTGACACCTTCAGCCCCTAATGGCCATATTTTTACGCCATCTTCCTTCGATATGTATTCTGCCTTTTTTACGTAAGGTTCTGTCTGCAGTTTATCCCTGGTTTTGAGAATATCAGCTTCACTTACGTTGTCATTAAAATATAAACTCAATTCTATGTTTTCCTTTATATTTCTTTTCATAGCATTGGCATTCAGGATAAAGTAACCAAGAAGCCCCCCCAGAAACAGCACAAAACTGATACTGAAAAAAGTAGGTAAATAGGATATGCGTCTTTTATAAAATCTTGACATGCTATGAAATAACCGATATCTCTTCTTTAAACTCAATGTCTTCAGAGCTTAAGGCGGCCAATACTGGTCGGTAAACTTCTGAAATCACGGGTAAAATTACACCAAAAGTTTTTATTATTCCATCTGCGATCAATCCGGCTGCAATGGCGAGGGGTAATCCCACTGTTTTTGCCATGGCAGATTTACGTGCATCCTCACCTTCAAGGTCCATCAATGATTTCAAAAGTTCTTTCCTCCCATCCTTCTCATATTCAATTTCATGAAGCATTACTACACGGTCCTTGTCGGCTGGGTTCATTTTCCATTTTTTTTCAAGGAGTTTCTGGAGGTTTGCTGCGGGGGTAGCGGTTTTCAATTCAATATCACCTGCATCTTTGAAAAGCCATTCGAGTGCTTTTTGAGTATCGCCATCATCTGATTTTTCAATTGAAAAACCATTAAGAAACTTGTCCCAGCTGATATCATTTGCAAATGTCATTTCTATTTTATCAGAGGTTAATCCGGCATCAACCAGGCTGTTCCATTTTTTACAAAATCCCGGGTATCTCAACGTGCCTCTCAGAAATGTAGGAACTTGATCAAGTCCATAAAGCGAAATATATCTGGTGGAATCCCGATTGAGATACATTTCAAAAGATTCATTATTCGCCTCGATGATTTTGGTTTCCCTGAATAAGCGATGATAAGGAACATATCTTAACTGATTGTTTTCAAGGTTCATGGCTCCATCACTTCCGGCCCTGATGACATTGTATGGATTCCATGTAAACTTATATTCCCATGGATTGTCACAGTTCTTCCTGGAAATCAATCCACCACAATAGGATTTATAACTTTTAATAGTCGCACCTTGTTCTTTAAGTCGGTTAATAATATTCATAGAAGAAAGATGATCAATACCCGGGTCGAGGCCAAGTTCATTGAGTATGATGATGTTTTTAGAAATAGTCTCATTGTTTAGCTTATTCATATCTGCTGTCACATAAGAAGGCGTAACGAGATGCACCCCAAAATCAATACAATCTCTTGCAACAAGTACATGAAAATAATTCGGCAATAAAGAGATGACAACATTGCACGGCTTAATAACAGCCGCACGTTTTTCGGCATCAAATACATCCACTTTAGCGATATGAATCCCTGGGAACTCGTTCTTACATGCATTCAGGGTTTCCTGGTTCGCATCTGCTACAGTAATTTCCCATTGCCTTGCCGGCCCATGATCTGCCAGGTACTTTATAGCATAATATGCAGTAAGCCCGGCGCCAAATACAAGTATTTTTTTCATGAATGGGTAATGCTCTTTTTGGGTGGTAAAGTTAGGGGTTTGAGATGAAAAATAAATGTTCAACAAAGAGCGTTATTGCGGCAAGGATTCGAGGTACGAGAATACGAAAGCCGCAATCTTTTGATTCACGTTCCGAAGAAAGTTAATAGCTGGCCTTTTATCTTTTGCGAGTTCTATGAAAAGAGCTTTGTCGATGCGGCAGAATGTATGCAATGGGATTGCGGGTCAGGCTGAGGCAAGCTCAAGCCGCCCGCAAAGACGCTCTTTTCATTGTTTTTTAATCTTTTAATCTTTCATTCCGGATCAAATTATCTATCAGCACTGCCGTTGCAATAGATGCATTCAATGATTCGGCTTTTCCATATCGTGGGATCATGATAGTATCGTCGCACGTTTTAATGATTTCTTCACTCACGCCACGGGCTTCATTTCCAATGATCAATAACACAGGTTCCGGGATTGTTAGCTTATGAATATTAACATTACCGTCAAGGGTAGCGGCATAAGATTTATGCGTTTTGTGATCCATGATAAGTTGCCTGATATCGGTATAAATTACCTCAACCCTGGCAATGCTGCCCATAGTGGCCCTGACGGTTTTTGGGTTATAAATTTCAGCGCAGTCATCCGAACAATAGAGCTGCGAAATACCATACCAGTCGCAAATGCGGACAATAGTACCCAGGTTTCCCGGGTCACGGATGCTATCCGCTGCAAGAAGGATCTTTGGGCTAGAGCTGGTATTTTGACTGATTTTCTCAGGGATATGAACCAATAATAATACTTCCTGGGGGGTATCCAGGCTGCTTATTTTAAGCATCTCTTCCTCAGAAACATCCATGGCTTCTATATCTTTGTGCCGTTGGAGAATATGCTTATTTTCGGCAAGCCATTCGGTAGTGGCATATATTTTGTGAACTTTGAGGGCAGATTCTAATATGTCAATGGCTATTTTTGAACCTTCGGCTATAAAAAGAAGATGCAATTGCCGATACTTTTTCTGATGAAGCAACCTGATAAATTTAACCTGGGCTTTTGAAATCATCTTTCTGCTTTTATAAAATTCCGGTTATTGTTTTTGTGTTGCTTGCTATATTCCTCATCCAGGCATGCAATATCAGCAAATATATCCCTCCTAAAAAATATTTACTCCAAAATGTAGAAATAAAAGGTGCTCCAAAAGGAGAACATGAAGAACTATATAGTTTACTCAGGCAATCGCCAAATACAAAAGTTCTTGGTTTATTTAGATTTAATATGTGGATGTTCCTCATTTTTGACAACGAACAGGCTAAACAAAAACGGGAACGAAAAGTAAGGAAATTTACGGATCAACTTGAGGCAAAAGAATCTGAACTGGCAAAGACAGATACCAGCGATAAAAAAGCGAGAACTAAAATTGAAGATAAAATTTCCAAAATAAATGGCCGTATTGATTATTGGGAAAACCGGGAAGATAACCTGAAGAAAAGCGTTTGGGAAGAACCGGTGATCCTGGACAGTCAATTATTGTCAGCTTCCACTTTGCAGTTTAAATCCTACTTGTTTAATAAAGGCTTTTACTATGATACAGTAAATTACAATGTTAAAATCAATGGAAAAAAGGCTTCAGTAATTTATAATATCAAACCGGGGGCTGCATTTTATATTCATAAAGTAGACTATCACATATTTGACAAACGCATTTCTGATATCGTGGCGAATGATTCTATGAACCGGCTGCTGAAACCCGGACAAAAATACGATGGTGATGTTATTACAGCGGAACGAAACCGGCTTACACTTTTGCTTCGAAATAATGGATATTATAATTTCAGAAGGGATTATATTTATTTTGAAGTGGATACTTCTCTTGCCGGGCACGTTGTAAATGTTGGGCTGGGCATTGCAAACCCCAACAGCAGGACCCGTCACCGTGTATATAAGATAAATGAAATATATGTAGAGCCTGAATACGTTCAGAATGATAAAACTGTAAAAGATACGGTCGTTTATGCAGGTCTTCACTACATCAGCAATGAGTTGCGGGTGAAACCCTCTGTACTTTCTGAATTTATTTTCATTCATCCCGGCGATTTATATAATGCCGATGACTACCAGAGCACCCTTCGCGGTTTATCTCAGTTGAATACCTATAAATTTATAGATATTCAATTTGGCATAGATACCATTCTAAGTCAGGATACCGGTAACCTGAACGTATTTATCAGACTTACGCCATTAGAGAAGCAGGAAATCGGTTATGGTGCGGAGCTGAATTCCGTAGAAGAAAGCCAGGCGCAGATTGCCACAACCAGATCACTGGGTGTAGCAGGGAACCTGAGCTATATTGATAAAAACCTCTTTGGAGGTGCAATGGAACTGGCTATAAAGCCTTATGGGTCGATAGAATTGCCAATATCTGTTTTGCAACATTCCAATGCGATAGATACCCCGACTTATCAGTACGGCATAACCACTTCTTTGATTGTTCCCAGGCTTTTATGGCCATGGAAACTAAGTCAAAAGATCCTTAAGTTACCTGCAAGAACGACTTTCAATGTCAGTTATATTGCCGAGAATAATGTGGAATTCAGCAGAACAACTTTTTTGACGAATATGACATGGCAGGCAAAAGTCAGCAGCAACCAAACGTTGTCGATTACGCCAATCGAAATCGGTTTTGTAAACACTGGATTTTTATCCGGAACTTTCAAAAAAAGTATTGATTCTACACACAATCCCCTCCTTATTGACCTGTTTGACCAGCATCTTATCACTGACTTCAGAGCTTCCTATCTTATAAACCAGCAACCTCTGACCAATGTCAAATATCCATACTGGTACCTGCGCCTTTCTTTTGAAGCCGGAGGAAATGTACCCGCATTGTTAACGTTAAAACAGCAAAGGGATTCTAATGCTGTAACCGATAAATTATCAGGCATCAATTATTACCAATACACAAAAATAGAAGCCGACTACCAGTATTATTTGCCTGTTTTACACAATAATAACCTTGCAATGCGGATTATAGGCGGTGTTGGTGTACCGCAAAGCCTTGTGGGTTTATTTGCCCCAAATACCAACTCAACAGAATTGCCTTTTGAAAAACAATTTTATGTAGGAGGTGCAAACAGCATTCGTGCCTGGAAATTGCGAACCCTTGGCCCGGGCTCTTATTATGATCCTTTAGGGCCAACTTATTATGACAAATCAGGTGATATAAAGCTGGAAGCAAATGCAGAATTGCGGTTTCCTATTTACAGCATCGTCAAAGGAGCTTTGTTTACTGATGCAGGCAACGTATGGTTATATAGCAATGATCCGCAAAGACCGGGTTCCGGTTTCTATTTTAATACCTTTTACAAACAAATTGCAGTGGGTTCCGGGGTCGGGTTGCGTTTTGATTTTAGTTATTTTGTAGTTCGTTTTGATTTTGCTGTTCCGCTTCGCGACCCTTCAAGACCTTCGGGGAGCGAATGGGAAGTGGATGAACTCCTCCGCCAGAGTGCTTGGTTTGAACACAATCTCCAGATTAACCTGGGTATTGGCTATCCATTCTAATAGCTTTGTCAAAGACAAAAAAAAGTGGCACTTCCTTAAGAAGCGCCACTTTTAAATATTTCCCTCGAATTCCGTATCGCCTAAGAAACCAACTATTTGATCTCTACTACAAGGTATTTGCTTTCACTCCAGAAACTTGAAGCGTCAGAAATAACAAGCCTGTCGGTTTTTTTGTCAGACTTATCTATGCTATAAGAACCCGCAGGGTGAGAAGTAACAATACGCAGCAATTTGCCATTTAGCGGTATTTCGCTAATCACGGTTTTATCTTCCTGCGTAAATGCCGTCTTTTTTATGGAAGGACTCAACTCAGACGTTTTCCCCATCCCCAATATCCCACCTGTTTTTGTAATGACACCCTTTGCCTTAAGCTGTTTCATGGTACCCACTGCATAATATACCGTATTCATCTCCGTGGTTAAAGAACTTATGGTTGCCTTTTCATTCCTGATCTCGTTTATGCTGGCATTGTACCGTTGTGTAATAGCGGTTATGGTGTCGTTTGCGCCGCTTAACCGGTTTTGTAATGCAGCTATTTCAGCATCTTTATCAGATATTTCCCTCGTAAGATTGTCAATCATCTTTTTGAGTTTAGCATCGTTTCCTGCCATTTTTTTAAGTCTCGATTCCAGTTGAGAGATTTTCTTGTTGTTTGCAATGATGGCATCGTCTATAGATTTGATATCATCCATAATTGCAGATTTGGGATTACTGCGGCTTTCTGAAGAATTCATAGTGATGATTTTCTCCTTTAATTTCAGGCTGTCAAGATTGCCCTGGATATCACCCATTGTGTTTATGTAGGATGAAATAAGGGAATCCTTGTCTTTGGCCTGGGCGGCAAGGGTAGAATCCTGTGTCCTAAGCGCCTTGAGTTTGTCCAACTGCTCTTTTTCGTGGCTATTGCAGGCCGCAAAAGCCAATGCGATTAAAATAAAACCAAACTTTGCTTTCATATTTTTTTAATTTTTTTGAGATGACCGATTAAGATTTAAAACCAAAATTAACTTCAATTTCTGAATCTCTGTTGCAAAACAATAATTTAGAAGTTTCTACATTTTTGGAATTAACAAAAAAACAAAAGCTTTGTTCAGAGAAAATTGGAAAGAAGTGTTAAAATTTTTGATCATTGTATCCGGCTTTGTTTTTAATAGTATAATGATAATGAATCGTATAAGTGTACACATGGCTGTACATTCTCTGTTTTTTTCTTCATTTTTATTGCTAAAATATTGAATGCGAACATGATAAGTGTCACGTTTGGGTGTACATTTTGCACATATTGCATACACTTTGTAATTTTTGTTCTTCTTAACATATTTAATATTTGGTATTTGAGTGAACATAATATCAGGCGTAAGGGACAAGTCGTAAGGCCTGCCCGTACCGAAAAAGGTACGTTCGGGCGGGCGTAAGTGGCTGACGCATGATTCTCGCGCAAATTGTCTGTTTACTATGATCATGAGATTCGTAAGATTTTCTCTTGCCAGCCCATTTCCAAATTTCCAAATTTCCAAATTGTCTCATCGTTTTTACATACATATATAGCGACATGCCCAGGTGGGTGGGTGATTTGTAAAAATATTTTATAACTTGTATTTATTTAATGAGTTATAAGCGAAAATATTTTTGAAAATGTTTTATTTTTTTTGCGAATGTTGGTAGTCGCCGTCATTCCGGGCGGCTGCGGTTGCTGAGCTTGTCGAAGCAGCCTCAGCCTGACCCGGAATCCTGTGGAATCAAGGTGCCAGACTTTATAAAATGCGAACTTGACTTCTCTGCGTTGTCTCAAGTGTTAAACGAAGTGTCACTTGGGACTTAAGAATGGAAGGAAGTCTATTGACTTCCCGAAAATCAGAGTAAAAAGCTGATGTTATCAATCGGCTTTCCATCAAAAAGCTGATGTTATCAATCGGCTTTCCATCAGAGTCTCCTCACTGCACAATGATCCCGAACCTTAACCGGCCAGGAGGGACTCTGATGTCTACGCATACGCAAACACATTTCTCGTATGTGTTTTATTCCGAGTATACATCAGAGTCCACATTGATTTGTGGTTCAGCAAGATAGTTCCGGGTGAGACTCTGATGGGAAGTTAACATAGACCGGCCAGGAGGGACCCTGATGAATACGCGTATGCAAACACTTTTCTCATGCGTGTTTGATTCTGAGTATACATCAAAGTCCCCATTGATTTGTGGTTCACCAAGATAGTTCCGTGAGAGACTCTGATGGGAAGTTAAAATGCGAACTTGGCTTTCCATCAGAGTCTCCTCACTGCACAATGATCCCGAAACATAGACCGGCCAGGAGGGACCCTGATGAATACGAGTACGCAAACACATTTCTCGTATGTGTTTTATTCCGAGTATACATCAGAGTCCCCATTGATTTGTGGTTCAGCAAGATAGTTCCGTGGGAGACTCTGTTGGGAAGTTAAATCCCTAAATATTCGCGTTTTAGATTTTTTCCTTATATTTGTTTTTGCCGATACGCTACATTATGCCTGAGAAGCTCAAACATTTTCTGGTTTCATTAATCTGCATTTTTTCCTGCATATCACTGCATGCCCAAAAGATTACAACCTTTCAGGAAGTTTATAACACATATTCATATGACGGTTACACTTTCCCCGGATCCGTTATAGAATTATCCGATAAAGGATTTATCTTTTCAACAGTCCAGGCACATGCAACGTCCATAGTCCCTGATCTTGTCATCATCATTACAAGAACAGATAGCATTGGCAGGGTAATCTGGTCAAAAGAATATAGTAGCGGTTCTGCTTATGATGATCTATCTTATAATTACTTTTTTTTCAATTGTTCATTGTCTATGGTCCGGGATGGAAATATTATGGTAGGCGCTACTTCGGGATCACAACTTCTTCAAAATTATGCCTATGGCAATGCCAGTCTTTTTAAAATTGATTTGAATGGCAATGTTTTATGGTCTGATTTGTATAGAAATAATATAAAAAGCGGCCGATTAGGTGCTTCCATAAGCAACATGCAGCAGGATTTTTCAGGAAATTTTGTTTTTACAGGATCCATTGAGAACGATGGGTCAGGATTTATTGCAAAAACAGATCAGACTGGCACGTTACAATGGGCCAACTCTTATATAGATACAACAAGTACTTATACAAACGGCCAAATTCCATATTGGAATGGAATAAAAGTAATTCCTTCAAGAAAAGGCGGATATTTAGCAGGGACTACCTGCCTGCTTTCATATAATTCTTTTGGCATGGATTATCGTATTCTAAAGCTTAATAGTAATGGGAAATTACTCTGGAGCATGGATTATGGGTCCAATAACTCAGAGACCTTAGCCTCAATAATTGAATTACCAGATAAAAGCTTTTACGTTTTTGGCAATTCAGGAAACTTTAGCACTTTTAGTTCCATATTCGGTACTGTTCAAAAATTGGATAGTACAGGGAAAATATTATGGTCTAAAAAGTATCCATATTCGAATAGCGCCAACCTCATCTTTGCCTCTGCTATTTATGATAGCGCCAGGAGATTATTCAAGGTTACCGGGAATTTTGAAACCAGCTTAGCCGACACTTTTCATCGTGCATTAATCAGTTTAGATACTTCCGGGGCTCTATCTACGATCAATATTAATTCTGCTTCATCACGAAGGTGCTATTACAATGGTATTTGGGAAGATGGTTTCCTTATTGATTTAAAATCAGGTGGGATGGCTATTTTATCGGGGTCATCACAAACAGCTCCGCGCCAGAATGCGTATAATGAATTCAATACTGTTTTTCTAAAAACGGATAGCCTGGGGAATACTGAAAGTTGCGGGTCATTTAACTTGAAGCTAAAACCGGCAAACTATCCTGTAGCGGTGCATGATTCCAATTTAATTGCGCAATCAAAACTCAACTTTACCAAAGACACGGGTATGACGGTTAATACATATTTGTCGACTGATTCTATTCTTTGTCCCCCCTTCGTAGCCTGGTTTGGCTGGAAAGATACCTGCTCCGGTGTGCCAACGCATTTTTATGACTCAACCTACTGTAAAGCAACCAACTGGTATTGGAATTTTGGTGATACCGGCTCCTTATCCAATACTTCAACCCTTAAAAACCCTTCACATACCTACGGTAAAGCAGGTATTTACAGCGTAAAACTTGTAGCTGGCAATGGTACTGTAAAGGATTCTGTAGTACGCAAAGTAACGATCTATCAAAAACCTGTATTTTTCAACTTTGACACCGTCATCTGCGGTGGCAATGCCATCACCCTCAAGGCAAATGGTGGCGTAACCTATCAATGGAGCCCGTCAATATGGCTCAGCAGCGCTACTGCAGCCACACCCACTGCCAATCTGCCCAAAACCAGCATCTATACTGTAAAAGCAACCACAATCCAGGGCTGCAATACTACAGACAGCATGCATATTACAGTAGATAACAAACCGGCGGCGCCTGTAATAGAATACGCAACAGTAAAAAGCAATAATGAGATAGACGTCCGGTTCCAGAGGTCAGACTCTAATGATGTAAAGAGGTACGAGATTTACAGGGCGATAAACGGAGGTATTTATAAGTTGTTAGATACGGTTCCTGATCTTTCCGATACAAACAATATCTATTTAGTAAAAGATAGTTCAATTAATGCTGCATCTAATATTTATAGCTATAAGGTAGTTGCTCTTGATTCATGCGGTGCTTTAGGAGACACTTCTGCGGCACATACTACAATGCTACTCGCGGTAAAACAATTGGGATGCCTACAAACACTTCAACTCAACTGGGGTCATTATATAGGCTGGTCTTCAATCAAGAATTATGAAATATTCAGAAATGTTAATGGCGGACCTGACAGCCTGATTGCTACGCTCTCCAACGCTATAAGCAATTACAATGACACAGGGCTGAACCATAAGAACATATATTGTTACAAAATCAAAGCAATTGATAATGCAGATTCATTTGTTTCTCAGTCAAATATTATCTGCAAACAAACTTTTTTCCCGGATACGCCACAAGTGCTGTCTGTCAGTAAAATCAGCACTTCAACTACCAATGGTACAGTGGTTATCAAATGGAACAGCATCAACAAAAGAAACCTGGCCTATAATGCGCTGTTTTTCTCAAGGGATGGGAATAATTTCAGTGAAACAGGAGCACACTTTTCGCCAGGGATCGATTCATTTGCCCAAAACAGTCTTGACACCAAAGATTCCGACTATTTTTATAACTTGGTAACGGTAGATTCCTGCGGCGCGCAATCCATCAAGTCGCCCATTAGTAAAACGATGACACTAAGGGTAAGTGTAGGGGAATTGCTTCACAAATTGAACTGGACACCGTATATTGGATTTAAAATTAAAGAATACAAAATTGAAAGATTTGAGAAAGGGCAGTTTGTAACAATTGATTCAGTTCCGGGAACAGACACATTCTCAAGAGAATTTCCTGCTCCATGCAATTATGCTATAAGGTATAGAATTGCTGCAATTGGGTATGATTCAGGCGAAATCGCCTGGTCTGATACCATGGGAAGGCAGGCCATAGACACCATCCCATCAGACCCTCCTATTATCATTAATGCAACAGTGCTTAATGGTACATCAGCCAGGATTAATTTTGTTGGATCGGATAGCCTTGACACCTATGAGTTTGCTATCCAACGTTCTGTAGATGGCAGTTGGGGTACGGCCGGAGCAATATTGTTCACCAAGCCCGGTGATGTTTTGCAATATATTGATAGCAATGCCAATACCCTTAAAGATCAGATATGTTACACTGTAATCACGCTCGATTCCTGTTTGAATGCAAGTTCAAGTGACACAATTTGTCTTGAGAGATTGACAGGATCAGGCCTGTTTTGCAATACCAAGGCGCAGTTGAATTGGCCGGCATTCACCAAACCACCAAGATTGCCGGATTCGCTTCTTATTTATCGATCAGTAGATGATATTCATTTTAACAAAGTTGCCTTATTGCCTCCAGTGTTATTGAGTTATGTTGATACGGCTGTTACCGTTGGGCAACAATATTATTATACTATGTCAACTGTTTACAAATCCGGAATGGTTAGTTATTCTGATACCATAAATATAATCCCAAAAATTATTCCAGAAGCCGATTCTGCCCAGCTTGTTTATGCAACAGTTCTTAAATCAGACGAGATCAATGGCGCCGTTTATATCAAATGGAAACGTGCGATGCTTAATGATACCAATGCAAGGGGATATTATCTCTATTCATTCAATTCAACCAATGGAAAATATGCACTTCTTAAAGATATTACAGATCTGAACGACACGACTTTTATCAATTCCAATATCAATACCATTAAGGATGTCAATAAATATTATGTCCTTACCTATAATGTTTGTGATGTGGGGATTAACTCAAATATTCACAGGACGGTCTTGCTCAATGTACAGGGTAAAAACCTGAGCGAACAGCTCAATTGGATCAATTACCTGGGTGTCCCGGTTAAAAATTATTCCATCTATAAATCCATTGATGGCGGAATACAAAGCCTCGTAAAAAATATCGGTACAGATTCGAGTTATCTGGATTCCAATATTGCCTGTAATCATAATATTACATATCAGATTCAGGCGATATTAGCGAATGGTGAAGTGTCATTTTCGGATTCTATCACGGTGAAAAGTTATGACAGTATAAAGCCAAAAACCGGACCGCTGATTTTAGCCACAGTGATAAACAAAGACATGATTTCGCTGAAATGGAACCCGGCAATTGATCATAATTTATTGGGATATAATGTGTACCGGAGCGTGGATGGGCTTTATTGGTCATTGATCATTGGTCATTGGCCTGGCACGTCTCTGATTGATTCCGGATTAGATACTTATGATCAGTCTTATTATTATAAAATTCAGCCAATAGATAGTTGCGGAAACCTTGGGCCATTTACCATTTACCATGAAACCATTCACCTTAGGGCAAAGGCTTCGACTGCTTCGACAAGCTCAGCAACCGGACGCGGTTATATCCAGCTATCGTGGAACGGCTATCTCGGCTGGCCGGTAAAAAAATATCTGTTATATCGTGATGGGATTCTGATTGATTCTTTTGCTAATAATCAATTTGCTTATAAAGACAGTTCCATCATTTGTAATACGAATTATCAGTATCTTATTAAAGCTATTGATTCTATTAATGATACGATTATTTCAGCCTCTAATATGGATAGTGCCAGAGCCGCTAACCATATCCCACCTCAAAAAGTGTATATCAAAACTGTTACAGTATCTAAGCCCAACAAAGCAGCAACAATTACATGGAGTCCTTCAATATCTTTTGACGTAAAAGATTATCTTGTATATAGAAAATCCGCTGAAACTGGAAATTTGAAATTTGTTGACAGCAGCGTAAATCTAACATACACCGATTCATTCCGTGACATCCCTGCATCTATCCGTCAAATCCGTGATCCTGATTGTTACTATGTTTTTGCACGCGACCATTGCAATAACATAAGTGACGGCAGCAACCAGGGTTGTATTATTATTCTTGACGCGAAGAATCAGGCGGGCTATAACTTATTGTCCTGGAACAGTTATCAGAACTGGTCAGATGGCATCAAGAGCTATAATGTCTATAAAAACGAAGACAGCACGGGATGGCAACTGATCGGAACCGTCTCCCCTCTCCCTGGGAGAGGGGCCGGGGGTGAGGCCTTTAAAGACGGCAAACTTGGTGATAGCACTATAGATTTCTGTTATCAGGTGGAAGCCATTGAAAACCCGGGTCAGTACAACCAACTTTCAAGATCAACCGTAGAATGTGTACATCAGGATGCAACGGTTTTTATCCCAAATTCATTTACCCCCTATAATCAGGATGGGTTGAATGATTTTTTTGGTCCGAAAGGATTGTATATCAAGAGTTATGATATGAAGATATTTAACAGGTGGGGAGAGATGATTTATTCGGAGCAAATCCCCCTTGCCTCCCGAGCTATCGGGACAGGCTCTCCCAAGGGAGAGGAGGCAGGATGGGATGGCACATTCAGAGGTCAGCCCGTTCAGCAGGGAATCTATATCTATATGATCACCGTAACTGACTATAACGGCAAACAAAGCTATTTTAAAGGGACTGTGACTATGTTTGAGTAAGAAGTTCTAATGGTCTTTTTTAAAAAATGGAACCTCTGAAATCACGATTTATCTGATTAATTGTATATTTGTTTTGATGAGTTATAGAAATAGACTTATGCTAAAGCGATTTGTACTTATATCGGGGACTTTTATGCTTCTGTCTTGGGGCTGCAAGAAAAATCAGGCAAACGTTATTCAGCATAATGTTAAAGCAGGGGATACAACCAGCCAGGGCATTCATTTTGTGAGTTACAATGCAAGTTTTGGTAATATCCCTGGTTTGGTACCCACTGTTAATCTTGATATTGATCAAGACGGTATCAACGATATTCAAATCCATTATGCTTCCAGTGTATCTGATTCAGGTAATCCTTGCGCTGTTCATTTTTCCAAATTTACTGTTCAACCTTTCGATTCGGCCAAAAATGTCTTTTTTGCCATAGCCCCTGATGGCGCTCCACCTTGTTTGCAAGCAGGTGCCCAAATTGGTAGTGTCACTAATTGGCAAAATGGCAAAGCTCTTCTTTCGTCATACGTTTATTCACTGGCCCCATGTAAAGATCAAACTCCACAAATCGCGGGAAACTGGTATCCCCCCGGTGGATACCTGGGATTCAAAATAGAAGGCAAGTCAAAAACCTATATAGGATGGATCTGGTTAGGTTGGTTTGATATTAATGGCTACGCCTATTTGGAATATTAAGCATCATCTATCTTGGAAATACCAGCTAAACCAAAACGTTAATGGCTCGTTAATTGCTTACAACACCAAACTATTATTGGCGAATATCCAGTACTTTTGTAAATTAATTATTCATCACGGGCTGCAATTGCCAACATTCATGAAATTGAAACCATCTCTTTATTTTAAATTCCTGTTCTTTTTAATGGTTTTAAGCGCCATTCAGGTTCATGCTCAAAATAAATCTACTGCAAGTCAAAATGATAATAGCAAACTGGTCCAGCTCTCCGGAGTGATCTCGGCTCCCAACGGGGTTTCGGCCATACCTTATGCCACGGTAAGGATTTCTCACTCTTTCAGAGGAACCATTGCCGGAACAGATGGCTTTTATTCACTCGTGGTGAATGAAAAAGATACCGTAGAATATGAAGCGCTGGGTTTTAAAAAGCTGAAGTTTGTAATTCCCTCAGGTACCACCAACCAGGAATATAATCATAATGCTTCGCTGGCCCGTGATACTTTTACGATTGCACCGACCAATATATATGCCAACCTGACTCCCGAAGAATTTAGGAGAATATTTTTAAGCCTGCATCCGAACGAAGATCTTACCGAAAAAGCCAAGAAAAACCTTGATCAGCAAACCATGCGCCAGCTTTATGAAAGCCTGGCCAGGGACGGGCAGGAAAGCCAGTTGTATCAATTGCAGCAGATTGCCAGTTCAGCTTACTATGCGGGAGGGCAGACAAATTATAACCTTCTTGGCAATGGGGTAGCAGTTCCTTCATCATTGCTAAACCCGTTTGCATGGGCACAGTTTATTAAAAGCATTAAAGAAGGAAAATACAAAAAGAAAAAAGACGATAAGAAAAAGAAGGATGAACAAAATACCAAGCCTGATTATGATTATTAATTCGGTACTGTTAATAATTAATCCAGCAAACAGACTCATCAAAGAAAATCTTTCTTAATTTTGCAACTTTATTGTCCGATGGTGTAACTGGCAACACGTCTGGTTTTGGTCCAGAAGAGTCCAGGTTCGAGCCCTGGTCGGACAACTAACGATATTAAAGACCCGAAAAAAAACAATATGCCATCAAGGTTTAATCCGGTCAAAATTTTTTCGGGCTCCGGCTCGTTAGCATTGTCTGAAAAAATATCGAAAAATTTTGGTCAGGAACTCGGTTTGTGTTCCACACTAAAATTCAGCGATGGGGAGTTTCAGCCCAGTTTCAACGAATCGGTAAGGGGTTGTGATGTGTTTATTATTCAATCTACTTATGCTCCTTCAGATAACCTGATGGAGCTTTTATTAATGATTGATGCGGCAAAAAGGGCTTCTGCCCATTATATTACTGCCGTTATTCCTTATTTTGGTTTCGCGCGACAGGACCGCAAAGACAAGCCGCGTGTGGCTATCGGTGCCAAACTGGTTGCAAACCTGTTAACCACTGCTGGCATCAGCCGCATAATGACTATGGATCTGCACGCAGCGCAAATCCAGGGTTTTTTTGAAGTCCCTGTGGACCATCTTGATGCTTCGGTTATTTTTATCCCTTATATCAAGAGCCTTGCATTGGATAACCTTGTAATTGCCGCCCCTGATATGGGTGGTACGCAGCGGGCGCGTTATTTTGCCCAAAGCCTGCTGGCAGAGCTGGTTATTGCAGATAAGCACCGCAAATATGCCAACCAGATTGAAACCATGAGGGTAATCGGAGATGTATCAGGCAAAAATGTCATTATAGTAGATGATATCGTTGATACGGGCGGCACACTTACCAAAGCGGCCCAGATGATGATAGACCAGGGCGCCAAAAGTGTCAGGGCATTCTGTACCCATGCCGTATTATCGGGCAAGGCTTATGAAAATATTGAGAATTCAAGCCTCACGGAAGTTATTGTTTGCGATACCATACCATTGAAAAAATACAGCGAAAAGATAAAAGTACTCAGTGTATCTGATTTGTTTGCCAATGCCATACAGAATGTATATGAATATGGCTCAATCAGTTCACTATTTAAACTGAGCGATAATTATCAAACTTCTTTGATTCTCTGATATTTTATTTCTGAAAATTATCCTATCTTTGCACCCGCTTTTAAATTTATCGATATGAAATCAATTAGTATTACAGGCCATACCAGGGAAGGGAAAGGGAAATCTATAGCAGGCCGTTTGCGTGCTGAAGGATATATTCCTTGTGAATTATATGGTAGATCAGGCAATGTTCATTTTCAAGTATTTGTAAACGACTTCAAACAGCTTGTTTATTCTCCTGACGTTAATATCATTGATCTTGATATCGATGGAAAGCATTACAAAGCTTTGAAAAAAGAAGTGCAGTTTCACCCGGTTAGCGATGAAATCCTGCATGTTGATTTTCACGAATTTGATGAAGATAAACAGGTAAAAATGGAATTGCCTATCAAATTTATGGGTGTAGCCTCAGGTGTTCGCGAAGGTGGTAAGCTGGTTAAAAAACTAAGGACTCTTAAAGTAAAAGGCTATCCCAAAGATTTTCCTGATGCTATTGAAGTAGACATTAGTGCGCTTGGTCTTGGAAAGTCAATCAAAGTAAAGGAAGTGAATGGTGGCAAACTTGAAATAATGAATGCCCTTTCTATTCCTATCGCAATGGTTGAAGTACCAAGAGATGTAAAAACCAAGGAAGCTGAAGCTGCTCCTGCAGCCAAGAAAGCTTAGGTTCAGGATTAATATCCCAAGTGTTTTAATTAAAGCGTCTGGCAGATAATTACGCTTTCCCAACTTTGCAGTTATGAAATACCTGATTACAGGCTTGGGCAATCCGGGTGCCGAGTATGAACTTACACGCCATAATATCGGCTTTCTTGTTCTGGATAGGCTCGCCGCATCGTTAGATATTTCATTTGAACCCAAAAAACTGGGGGAAATGGGATCCGGAAGGATCAAAAACAAAATCATTTATCTTTTAAAGCCTGCTACATTCATGAACCTTAGCGGGAAGGCGGTTCGTTACTGGCTTACAGAGCTTAATATCCCGATTGAAAACCTGCTGGTGATCACGGATGACCTCGCCTTACCAACGGGCAAACTCAGGATGAAAACCAAAGGGAGCGATGGGGGCCATAATGGACTAAAAAGCATACAGGAAATACTGCAGACCCCTGAATATGCACGTTTGCGATTTGGCATCGGAAGTGATTTCCCTAATGGGAGGCAGATGGATTATGTGCTGGGAAACTGGACAGATCAAGAATGGGTTATCATAAAGGATAAGATTGATTCGGCCGCAGACGCTGTTAAAAGCTTTGTACTGGCCGGGCCAAACCTGACCATGGAAAAGTATAACCGTTAATTCTTTTGATCAAAAAGGACTCATTTATTTCAGAAAATCGAGCGTATGCTCCCATGCAATCTGTGCATCAAAAGGTATAGGCAGCGCATTGTGGGGATGCCTTACGCCAAAAGTATGATCTCCATTGGGGATCAGGTCCAGTTTGATATCCTGGTTCCATCGCTTCATTTCCAGGGCTATATCCATTGAAACGGCCTGGTCTTCTGTTCCTTGAATAACCAAAATGGGTATTGAAAGATTTTCAATGGCTTTTTGAATATTAAACCTGTCCTTATTTTTTAAGTAGTTATCGTAAAGCTGGTAATACAATGGCATTTTTTGATGTGTTCTTGTATTCAACACCCAGATAACGCCATCAGTTTTCCATTTTTCAGCGAAGGAATCATCCCATCTGACTCCGAAATCGTTAACTGAAGCCCATGTTACCAGTTTTTTGATGCGTTTGTCCTGGCTGGCTTTTAGTATAGAAATACCACCGCCCCTACTGTGACCGATCAGGTAAATCTCCTCTAAGTTTTTTTGATATTCGGGCACCAGGGGTGTTTCAGAGATCCAGTTGATTACCTGGTTAAGATCATCCAGTTCAATTTCAAAATTATTGTTTCCAAAAGCCTCAAGATCATCAAATTCATCTGGGTTTTCATGGCTGATTCCGTTATGGGAAAAGTTATATTTTACAAAAATGAATTTCTTATTGGCAAAAAACTGGGCAAGAAGGTTATAGGCTCCCCAGTCTTTAAAACCTTTAAAACCATGCGAAAAGATGATTATGGGTTTGGCTTCTTTGCTTTCTTTGTAGAATACATCTGTCAAAATCGGCTTTCCGTGTCGTCCTTCAATTGCAATATTTTTTAATATTTCCATGAATTGTATTTGATCTTATTCTTATCCGGGTTTAAAAAACCATAATGGCATACGCTGTGCAAGTTAGATGGTTTATCCTTAGTTTTGAAAAAAATTAAGCAAACCTACCCATTGGCAAATATCAGCCTGGACCAGATTAAGGCCCCTATTATTAAGGAAATGAGTGATTTTGAGCAAAGGTTTCAAAATTCCATGTCCACCAGGGTTGCTTTGCTTAACCGGATCATGAATTATATCGTGAAACGGAAGGGCAAACAGATCAGACCGATATTGGTTTTTCTTTCCGCAGGTATTCACGGAACCATTTCAGATAGAACATTTCGGGGCGCTACGCTTGTTGAATTGTTGCATACAGCAACCCTTATTCATGATGATGTGGTGGATGATTCGCTGGAGCGACGCGGTTTTTTTTCAATCAATGCGCTTTGGAAGAATAAGATCGCAGTCCTGGTAGGAGATTATCTGCTCTCACGAGGCTTGTTGCTTTCCATTGATAATGGTGACTTCGATTTGCTGGGTATTTCTTCAACAGCTGTGAAACTGATGAGCGAAGGGGAGCTTCTCCAGTTGGAAAAAAGCCGAACCCTTAATCTTAAGGAAAAAGAGTATTTCGATATCATCCGAATGAAAACGGCCTCACTGATTGCTTCATGCTGTGCCATGGGCGCCCGGTCTGTGACTAGTGATGATGATATAATTGAAAAAATGCGCCTCTTTGGAGAATATGTGGGCATTGCATTCCAGATTAAGGATGATCTTTTTGATTTTGGAGAAGAAGGAATCGGGAAGCCGGTCGGGAATGATATCAAAGAAAAAAAACTTACGTTGCCGGTGATTTATGCGTTAGGCCAGGTTGAAAAATCAGAACAGAAAAAAATTATAGCGCTTATCAAAGGAAAAGATTCCGAACGATCAAGGTTTAGTAAACTGGTGGATTTTGTAAAAGACAATGGTGGAATAACCTATGCCGAAAATATGATGATGGATTTTCAGGAAAAGGCCTTCGCCATTTTAAACGAATTTCCACAATCGGCATATCGTGATTCTATGCAGAAACTTGTGATATATACCACGAAGCGGGAAAAATAATGAAAGACATTCTCTGGCCGGTTTTTTATGTTTTTATTGGTGGCGGAGTCGGTTCCGTTTTTCGTTTCTGGGTATCATCATTTATGCAAAAAACCGCCGCCAGTCATCTTCCTTATGGTACGCTTACAGTAAATGTAATCGGTTCATTTTTAATAGGTTTTATCATTACTTATATTGAAAGTAGAACAGCTGAATTTCCTTTCTGGCGGCAATTGCTGATCATTGGTTTTCTGGGTGGTTTTACAACATTTTCCTCATTCAGTTTTGATACCCTGTCACTGATACGTAACCAGGAATTAACCGCCGCCTTTCTGAATATTGCCGGGAATGTGGGGCTTTGCCTCGGGGCGTCTTTTTTGGGAATGTGGATAGGACGTAGTTAATTACGAATTATGAACCCGATGGCTCGCGATAGCAATTACGAATTATGCTTTGCAAAAAAGAGGATGATGCAATTGTCACTATCTTTCCTGCTTGGATTCGCTTTTATTCAAATAAGCCAGGGTCAATCTCATGCCAACCCATACATAATCATTCTTGGTACGGCTCAGGATGGTGGATATCCGCAGGTTGGATGCACGAAAAACTGCTGCAATCTCGCCTGGAAATATGATTCTTTGAAAAGATATGTGGTATCACTAGCATTGGTTGATTCTGTTTCTCATCAGTGGTGGCTTTTTGAAGCAACGCCTGATTTCAAATACCAGTTGCAATTATTCCGGAAATTAACTCAGGAGAGATACAATTATCTGCCCGATGGGATCTTTATAACTCATGCGCATATCGGACATTATACGGGTTTGATGCAATTGGGCAGGGAAGTGATGGATGTCAAAGAAATACCGGTTTATGTATTGCCAAGGATGGCTTTCTTTCTTGAAAACAATGGTCCCTGGAGTCAATTGTTTAAGCTCAAGAATATTGCGATTCATCCATTGAATATCGATTCAGAATTGACACTTGAAAACAATATCAGTATTGAAACATTTACGGTTCCGCACCGGGATGAATTTTCTGAAACGGCGGGTTTCAGGATCATAACCCCCCAGAAAAAATATCTTTTTATACCTGATATCAACAAATGGCAAAAATGGGACAAAAGCATTGTAAATGAAGTAAAAGCCGTTGACTGTGTTTTTCTGGATGGTACATTTTACAGCAGTACGGAATTACCTGGCCGCAAAATAGAAGAAGTGCCGCATCCCCTGATTCCCGAAACTATGGAATTATTTCAGAATGAAGATGCTGCCACCCGTGACAAAATATACTTTATCCATTTCAATCATACCAATCCGGTGTTGTGGGATAAGGATACGAAAGCGATAGTAAATGGTAAAGGATTTCATATTGCAGAGCAGGGGGAAGTATTGTAAGTTTGGCATAATAACACATAAGTATAAAAACATATGACACCAAAATCGTTGTGGACAATTGTAATAAAAATGTTTGGAATTTGGTTCATTTTAAATTCATTTTGGGTGATTCTTGATTTTGTCAGATCATTTGGCGTTTTTATGCAGGCATTTAGTGTTGAGGAAGTTATTATTGATTCAGCCGTGCTTATCCTTACTCTGGCCTTTTATTTATTAGTGCTTCGCTATTGTATCTACATGCCGGACAAGATTATCAAAATACTAAAACTCGATCAGGGCTTCGATGAAGAAAAGTTTGAACTCAATATCCACCGTTCAACGGTTTTAAGTATTGGCATCATTGTTATAGGTGGCGTATTGTTTGTAGATGCACTTCCGAATTTTTGCGAGCAAATTTTTACTTATTTTGAGTCAAAAACATATTACAGTAGATTAGCAAACCCAGCTACTAAGTATATAATTTTACAATTTGTAAAGATATTAATTGGTTATCTGTTAATGACAAATAGTCGATTCGTTGTAAACTTAATCGAACGGAGCAGGAAGAAATGATCGGTTAGACGCTCGCTCCGGTTTGCAACCGAAGCGAAAATATAATTGCAGTTTCTAACTGCGCTTAACCTTATTTTCCTTCAACCACTTTTTTCATAGAGTCAAGCATCATTTGCCAGTTCTTTTCTGACTCGTCACGAGACTTTTCAGTTTCATTGTGGTCCTGGGTCAGAATGACAGAGGTGTTTTTTCCATTTGATGACAATTCTGTGGTTACGATATTTTTATAATTTTCCGGTATATCAGGCAATCCTGAAAGCGGGCTGTAATGACTGTATTGAATTAATTTTCCAGGTTCAATCTTTAAGATAACCCCTTTATCTTCATAAGGCTTGCCTTTCCATTCGCCTTTCCAGCTTATTTTGCTGCCGACCTTCCAGTCTGACTGAACAGTTGTTCCGAACATGTATTTCTTGACAATTTCAGGGTTTACCAGCGCCTCCCATACTTTGTCTATGGTAGCATGAATCTCGGTTATTGCTTTGGCTTTCAAATTTTTGGTTCCCATGGCTGATAGGTTTTAATTGTTCTTTTTAAAAACAACAATAAAATGTTTTAAAAGTTGATAATCAGTGTAGAAAGATTATTTCCCCTTTATTCTCCCCGGATTCTTTGCAATAAAGGCCGTCCAGGAGTTGAACTTATCATCTCCAGCCACAGGAGCCCTTTGGTTCAGGTGGCACATGGCCACGGCAAGGGCATCTGTTGCGTCAAGGTATTCCGGTGCTTCAGTGAGAGAGAGAAGACGTTTGAGCATGGCGGCAACCTGTTCTTTCGAGGAATTCCCATTGCCGGTAATAGATTGTTTTATTTTTCTTGCTGCATATTGGGTAACCGGAATATCAAGATGTAAAGCCGCCGCAATGGCCATCCCCTGGGCTCTACCGAGTTTGAGCATGGATTGAACGTTTTTGCCATAAAAAGGATCTTCAATAGCTACTTCTGTGATATGATATTCGCGGATGACTGACTCAGTATGCCTGAAAATAAGCTTGAGTTTGGCAATGGAATCGGTTGTTTTTGTGTTTTTGAGAACATCCATCAACAACATCTTGTTCTCTTTGTTTGAACATGAAATGACGCCAAATCCCATGATATTGGTTCCAGGGTCAATGCCCAATACAATACGCTCTGGTTCTGTAGGGATATTTGGGTCAGTTGGTCTTTTGAGTCCTGAACTTATGGTCATAGCAACAAAGTACGTATTTTTGCATTGATATCCGGCAATATGACAAAGCCTTTTTTAAATAGCATTCATTTGCGATCTTTTGTGACAGCCTTATTAACGGGCAGGCTGAGAGAACAGGGTTTTTGGCAAAAAGTTATTATCTGGTTGTTCAAATTAGTCGTTTTGGTATTTTCAGGATGGTATTTATATGTTCATGTCATCCAGAATGAAAAGTTTAAAGAGATATTTACCATCTCCGAATCTATTCTTGAAAATCCTCTTTCTATCTGGCTGCTCACAGCATGTTTTGCAATGACAATTATGAACTGGAGCATCGAAACCCTGAAATGGCAATTTCTATTGAAACGTTTTGCTAAGATATCGTTTCCAAGGGCTTTTGCTGCCATTCTTGCCGGTAATGCAATCAGTTTGTGGACACCGAACCGGGTAGGTGAGTATGTAGGCAGGATCATTTTCCTAAATCCTGCTGTAAGAGTTAAAAGTATTTTTGCAACCCTGGCGGGCGGTATATCTCAACTCATTATCACGCTTATTATGGGGACTCTTGGTTTTGTTTTTTATGAGAAAATAAATAATATCCCTTCTTTGATACAGTTTGCCATAGGAATTTCAGGCCTGCTATTTATCGGGCTTTTGTTGTTCTTTTATTTTCATATCAGGGTTGTTCGGGGTTGGTTTCCTGTAAGAAACTGGACTCAATCGATCAGGAGATATCTGCTTGTTTACCGCCAATACAAAAGAAAGGAACTTGAAACGGTTTTATTTTATTCCCTGAGCAGGTATGTCGTATTCTCAGTTCAGTTTTACATACTTTTGATTTTCTTTGGCGTGCATATTCCATTTATAGAATCAATGATGCTCATTTTTGTAATGTTCCTGGTGCAAACGATAAGTCCAACTACGGGGCTCACCGAATTAGTGGTTCGGGGTGGGACAACCCTGTTTTTATTCCAGGGCTTTACAAATAATACGACCGCCGTTTTATTCGCTTCTTATGGAATCTGGATCATCAATTTACTTATTCCTGCATTGCTTGGGGCCGTTATTTTTGGCTTTGCACGTATCAACAAAAGACTGAGAAACGCATAAGTGTTTGCTATTGTCGCCATTATCACGCTCATTTTTGCGATTCTTTATGCATTACTGATTTTTAATTTTCGCAAAGGGTGGAATAAGTTGAATATCTTTTCAACAAAGGAAATAACATCTCGCAAAGACGCAAAGGCGCTAAGTGAAATATCTGAATCTGATCTTTCATTCAGCATTATTATTTCTGCCAGAAACGAAGCGCCTAATATCAAAGATTGCCTGGGAGATATTATTGCTCAGGACTATCTTTCCCAAAATTTTGAAATTATTGTGGTGGATGATTTTTCAGAAGATGAAACAGCAACTGTCATTGAACAATTTGCAACAGAAAATCCAGGGTTCAATATGCATCTGATCAAAATGTCGGATCAGCCTGTGAAAGAAAATAATTCATTCAAAAAAGCTGCCATCACCCTAGCGATAGGAGAGAGTCGTAATCCCTGGATTATAACTAGCGATGCGGATTGCAGGCGTGGGGCAAAATGGCTTGCTACAATAGCTGCATTCATTGAAGAAAACCATGCAGTAATGGTTTCTGCCCCTGTTTGTCTGAAGGAGTCTGATGATTTTTTTGACCAGGCTCAATCACTTGAATTTATGGGTCTTGTTGGGATCGGCGGGGGATCTATCGCGTTAAAAAATCCGAATATGTGTAATGGAGCCAATCTTATTTATAAAAAAGACGCGTTTTTGGAAGTGAAAGGATTTAAGGGAAATAACGAGATTGCGAGTGGAGATGATGAATTTTTGATGCATAAAATGTTCTCAAAATGGCCGGACAAAATATTCTTTCTCAAAAACCCGGAAGCTATAGTATATACAAAACCTGAAACAGATTTATCTTCTTTCATTCAACAACGGAAACGATGGGTTTCCAAAAGCAGAAAGTACTCGAATAAAAACATTACGGCAGTTTTATCCGGCGCATGGCTATTTCATTTGATGCTTTTGATTTGCCTGGTCGCAGGTATTTTTGACTGGAAATACCTGGTAGTTTTTTGCATTGCTTTCGGACTAAAACTTATGGCAGAATATACATTCCTCAAAAAAGTATCTGATTTTTTTAACCGGGAAAAACTTTTGGGAATATTAATACCTGCCGCCTTTCTGTATATTTTCTACGTGTTGTTTATCGGCATTTATGGTAATTTTGGCGGATATAAATGGAAGGGGAGAAGAGTAATTTAAGTCCCGAATGTTCGGGATGGGAATTTGAGAATGGCTTCGCCTGAAAATAAATACTATTTAAACTAACTACTAACTACTAATCCCTAATGCCTAACTCCTAACCCCTGACACATGCGCGAACTCACTGAAGTAGAATACGATATATTGAATGCTGTTTATTTTGTGGAATCTTTTGACAAGATTATTGAGGATGTAAAATATCCTGTAAACATCCTGGCTGATAGCCTCAAATTTCTCATCCGTAAGAAATATGTCTCTCCAATGAAATGGGATGAAAAGCGAAAAGAATTTGTGCGGAGTTTTATGTATGACAGTGATAATATGCGGGCATATCGATATATCATCACCCGGGAAGGACTTGAAGCGCACAATGCGCGGTGAATATGAAGGCCTCAGATTCTACATATGGCAAATCTCCTTCATGGTATGCTTTTCAGCGCCTCATCAAAAACCGGAATGCCTTTATCAGCCTGGTATTTATCGGAATATGTATTGTTATTGCTCTGGGTGGATATTTATTTTTGCCTGATTCAACCCCGGATGCCAATAAACTGAACCTCGAACTTGAATTGCTGCCACCGCTGAGCAAAATAAACCTCCTGCAAATTCCAAAACAGGAAAAACCGGTATCCGGTAATTTCTTCTCCTTTCTCATTTCCGGACAAAAATCAGAATATGACGAAATACCTGTTCAAGCTTATTCAGCTAAAGAAGAGGATGGGATCATTCATTATATTCTATATGACGGCAAAGAAGAATCAATATCGAATCCGAACGCAAAAATCATTCATCGTACATATCTATTAGGCACTGATCGCTATGGCCGGGATATGTTCAGTCGCCTGCTTCTGGGTACAAGGATTTCCATTGCAGTGGGAATAATTTCAGTTCTTATTTCATTGATTATTGGAATCAGTCTCGGCGCCATTGCAGGCTTTTTTAAGGGCTGGGCGGATGATATCATTTTGTGGTTAATCAATGTTGTCTGGGCAATACCTACATTTCTGCTGGTGATGGCGATGTCTCTTGTTTTGGGAAGAGGATTCTGGCAGGTTTTTGTTGCCGTAGGATTAACCATGTGGGTGGATGTGGCACGATTGGTCCGCGGACAAATACTGAGCGCCAGAGAGCTCGATTATGTGACTGCTGCGAAGGCGCTGGGGTTCGGAACCAATCGCATCGTGATCAGGCATATTCTTCCCAATATTTTCGGGCCGGTGCTGGTGATCGCGGCAGCCAATTTTGCTTCGGCTATTTTATTGGAGGCCGGATTAAGTTTCCTCGGTCTTGGTGTACAGCCGCCTGCACCTTCCTGGGGCGTGATGATAAACGATAACTATGGTTATATCGTTATGAATTCCGCTTATCTCGCCATTTTGCCCGGACTGGCCATTATGTTCCTGGTATTATCCTTTAATTTATTGGGTAATGGCCTCAGGGATGCGCTGGATGTGAAGATGAGATGATGTCAGGATTGAAACTGTGAGCTTCTCAATATTTACCCCTTACTTTGCACCATAAAACGTCATCAATGCGATGTATTAATATTCCACTGGTTCAAACAGGCCAGATTCACAAACTCAGTGCGGATTATATTTCCGGCAATGAGTCGCTAAAAAATTTGTATGATTTTACGCCTGATTTACCAGGCATTTCAGCAGCCATAGAAAAAAGGAAGACATATCCTGTAAACAGGCAAATACTCGTTCAATCTCTTAAGCAGCAATATGCGGGCTATTTTGAAAAGTCGGAAAACAAAAAAGTAGAAGAGAATATCACTGCTCTGCTTGATGAAAAAACTTTTACGATAACTACCGGCCACCAGCTGAATATATTTACAGGTCCATTGTATTTTATTTACAAGATTGTAAATGCAATCAGTTATGCTCAAATACTTGAAGGACAACACCCTAAAAACCATTTTGTGCCGGTTTACTGGATGGCGACCGAAGACCATGACCTGGAAGAGATCAATCATTTTCATATATGGGGCAAGACCTTAAAATGGGACGATAAACAGGCAGGTGCTACCGGAAGAATGAACCCACATTCGCTGGAAACAGTGATTGAAGAATTGGGGACATTGATGGAGAACAGCCCCAATGGCAAGGATTTAGTTGCCCTTTTTCGCAACGCTTACCTAGGGCATAAAACCCTCGCTGATGCGACAAGATATATTGTGAATGAACTTTTTAAGGAGTTCGGCCTTATTGTGATTGACGGAGATCATCCCGAATTAAAAAAGGCGTTGATTCCTGTATTGGAATTGGATATTTTTAAAAATACTTCATTCAAAGCCATCAATACAACCATTGATATCCTTCAAAAAAATTATAAACTCCCTTTATCACCAAGGGCGATCAATGTGTTTTACCTGGGAAAAAATACACGGACCAGGATTGTTTCAGAAAATGGTTTCTATAAAGTACTCGATTCTGATAAAAGCTGGACAGAGGACGAATTGAAAGATGAATTGTATCAAAACCCGGAAAATTTTAGTCCGAATGTGGTTTTGAGACCGATGTACCAGGAATTGATATTGCCAAACCTGGCTTATGTGGGCGGAAACAGTGAAATAGCCTATTGGCTGGAATTAAAAGCAGCTTTTGATGTCGCAAATGTGTTTTATCCACAAGTATTGGTACGTAATTCTGCCTTGATCATCGGAAAGAAAGCAGCGGAATATCTTGAAATGCTTAAGCTGAAACCCGAAGAAATTTTTCTGAGTCTTGAAGATCTAAAGTTCAGATTTTATGCGGTGAATGAGCTTGAACATGATTCTGAAAAAGATGCGACTATCATTTTAGACCAGTTTGAGAAATTAAGAAATGATTTGCAGGGGCTTCCAAGCGACCTGGCTGCGAATATTGTGAAACAGATGAACCTGCAGGTTAAGGAAGTGAAGAAATGGAAAAGCGATATTCATCAAAAGCAACTGGAGTTACAGGAAAAGAAAGTTGCGAAAATCGATAAGATATATGCTTCGTTCTATCCGGAAGGGGAATTGCAGGAGCGCTATGATAATTTCATTCCTTATTATTTGCAATATGGAAAAGATTGGATTGAAATGCTGGTGAAAGAATTTAACCCGTTGAAGCCTGTTTGTCATGTTTTTATCGAAGAGTAGGGGACTATTTAAAGATTAGAAAATTTGGAGATTTGAAAATGGCTTCGCGGGGCAAAATGACAATATCTTAAAATGAATCCATTTTCACATGCGAAATAACTTCTATAACAGGTTCAAAAAATTTATTGAAAAAGAGGCTCTTTTTGGACCGGAAGAGAAAGTTTTGCTCGCTGTAAGCGGGGGAGTAGATTCAGTAGTAATGGCGCACCTTTTTCATAGGGCGGGATATAAATTTGCTATCGCGCATTGTAATTTTCAATTAAGAGAAAAAGAGTCGGAAGCAGATGAGGCATTTGTAAAAGAACTTGCGGGTAGACTTGAAGCTCCTTTTTTTGTTGAGAAATTTGATACAAAATTATATGCTGTTGAATACGGTTTGTCAATTCAAATGGCCGCACGGGAACTCAGATACGCATGGTTTGAGGAACTACTTAAAGCCCAGCAATATAATTATTTGGCAACGGCACATCACAAGAACGATGTTACTGAAACTGTTTTATTGAATCTTACCAAAGGCAGTGTCTTAAAAGGACTGCATGGCATATTGCCGAGAACCAACCAGGTCATTCGCCCCTTGTTATTCGCATCTAAAGACGAGATCCTGGAATACGCGGCATACAAAAAACATGATCACCGGGAAGATAAAAGCAATGCCGATAGCAAATACCAGCGCAACCTGATCCGCAATGAAGTGATCCCTCTTTTGAAACAAATCAATCCGGATATTTCTGAAACCATGTACCATGCTGCCAATCGTAGATTCCAACTTGAAAATTGGGTTAAGACATTTACTGAAGGTATTAAAAAAGAAATAGTTGTATCCACAGAAAACGGAATGAAAATTTCTGTTTCAGATCTGAAAGACAAAAATATTCCGCCTGAGATTTTCTTTGAATGGGTGGAAGATTTTGGATTCAAATATGTCCAGGTTGAAGAGCTTTTTGAACACCTTAACGCAACAGAATCAAAATTATTTCTCTCAACTGAATTCAGAATGCTCAAGGATCGGGAAACGATCAGCATAGAGAAAACAAGTAGTCAGGATTTTGAAAATATTCTTATTGAAAAAGGAAAATCTTCAGTTGCAGCCGGAGAATTTTTGTTTTCAATGAATATGATACATAAATCAGGTATTGAGGATTTTAATGACCCTTCGGTAGCATACCTGAATGAGCAAAAAATTCAGTTCCCTTTGATGGTTCGGAAATGGGAACATGGAGATTCTTTCAAGCCTTATGGTTTAAGAGGACGCAAGAAAATAAGCGATTACCTGACTGATTTAAAACTTTCTGTTCGTGAAAAAGAGAAACAATTGGTAGTCTGTTCCGGCAATAATATCTGCTGGGTTGTCGGGCATCGGATTGATGATCGCTTCAAAGTGAGCGAGAAGACGCACAATGTTTTAAAGATCATGGTTTCTGATTCACATATTGTTCCAGCTCGCTGAATGGAATTACCGTTTTTACATTATAATTATTTACAGGCCAGGATTGTATTACGGTATCTACATCAAGTTTCAAATCCTTTATAGCATCGTATAATCCTTTATCCCTTGGGCTTGCTTTTGATGCTCTTTTGGTATTGATCCAGACAAGATCTCCTTCGAAAACCATTTTTTCTTTAGGAAAATAGTAGATCAGATAGTCATTTGTATGCTTCGATTTTTTTCCAATGAAATAGATTTTCATTTCATAGGATCCATCTGTAATCGTCATACTGTCTTTAATTTTAGTCAGCTTTAAAGCACGAGGGTCTATTTGCAGACTGTCACGGTTTAACGTATGAGGGTTTAAAACAAGATATCTGACATAAGGTGTATCTGATATTGGGGATAATATGGTTACATTCTTATGAACAAATGCCCGTATGCCTCCGATGTAATGCGGATGAAAATGGCAGAAAGTAAAATATTTTATTGGCTTTCCCGGGGCAATTTTTCTTGCTTCCTGTATAATCAGTTCCCCGTTTTTACTGTTTAATGGCGCTTCAGCCATCAATACAAAATCTTTGAATTCAACGATCATAACTTTGTCGTCAGTATATTTCATTTTGATAAAATGAATATGATCACTATATGGTTCAATACTATAGTCTTGTTTTGCCGGAGCCTCATCTTCCATTACATATCCCTTTGGTTCTGATAGGTTTGTGCCGGGATTGTCTCTTGTTTTTACAGATCTTATATTTACCGTATCTGTTATTTTACCATTCATTTTTTCGATGATAGTGCTTTTGGCATAATGGAATTTGTCTATTGATTTGAAGTCCATATAATGATACGTACTTAGTACATCACCGTACAAATCATCATCTTCCAGGATTGTAAACTTTGTGACAAGAGAATCTGATTTCCTGATGAATAATTTCATAATCGATAAATTCCTTTTCAATTCATAAACGGCAAAACTATCAGTACTTGCCTTATATAAAACCGACTTATTTTTATAGAACATATCAATGATAAATATCGGGGAGTACCGTGCAATTTCAATGGGTTGTTCTTTAAAATCATGCAAGCTTATTTTTGACAATACACTATCACCATAGTCAATATATAACAGGGTTTTGGGGTCATATTGCGTTTGTGAAGTATAACTGTGTTTTGCTGTTTTCAGACTGTCATCCTGGTAAAAATAGTTCTTCTTCATTATTACAGCTCCCGTAGTTTTGGTTGTCATCTGTTGCCAGGGTTCAAAACTGTGGTAGAAACTATGTTTACATTCTGAATAATTCATTTCAAAATAAATATTTTTGAAAGGTTTTACCTGCTTTTCCCAGCATCCGGATAAATAATCAGGCGTTTTATTTTTTGATTTTGCCGGAGAAACAAAAGAGATAATTAAAGCAATTAACAATAGTCTCATAATGTGTTTTATTAAGCATTCATTATAAAGTAATTACCATGCAAAACAACCTATAAAAACCTGGTTCTGCTGTTAATGATTTCCGAAATGTTGTTAATGCAATTAAAACGATTTGTTAATTCATTTTAAACTATTGTTAATGAGATGTTAA
>JABDBQ010000009.1 GCA_013288555.1 Bacteroidota bacterium
CATCCCGCGATATGTGGGGTGATGATGATATTACCGGATTGAGTCAGTTGTTCAAATTCCTGCTTTTCCTGGTCTGAATATAAATTAATATTCTCGTTTTCAAGAACATCTAAGCCAATGCCTTTCAGTTTTCCTGTTTTTAGTCCGCTTATTATTGATTTGATATCTACATTCTTTCCCCTCGATGCATTGATGAGATAGAAGGGTTTTCGAAACCGGTCAATAAACACATCGTTTACAAGATATTCTGTTTCTTCCGTTAATGGAATATGCAGGCTTACAATATCAGCGTTTTGAAAGATGTCTTCCATACCGCCTTCCTCAACGGATTCATCCCCAAACCCTTTTTTGTATTTATCGTAAACAAGAATCCGGGTTTCAAAACCATTTAACTTTTTAGCCAAAGCAGTTCCCGTATGTCCGAAACCGATGATCCCGACGGTTTTGCCCTTAAGCAGTGTTCCGTTGTTCGGCTGCCTGATCCATTGCAAATGTTTAACTTGTTCAGATGCCCTTGGAATAAAATTCATCAGTGAAAGCAATAACCCGATAGTATGCTCAGCAACGGCATCTGCATTGGCTTCAGGTGAGTTAAAAATTCTTATTCCTTTCGATTCAGCGTATCCGGTATCAATATTATCGAGGCCGGAACCCGGGCGAAGCAGGTATTTGAGTCTGGAAGCTTTATCTATTGCAGCTTTGTTTAACAATAAAGAAGTATTGACGACAATGCCCGTATAGCGGTCAATGATATCCATTAATTTTTCATTGCTTAAGCTTTTGAAATGATCGGTTTTGAATCCAAGTTGTTCAAAACCTTCTAAGAAACCTTCAGGTACTACATCGGTGACTAAAAATTTCGCCTGTGATTCGTTCAAAAGTCCGGATTTGATTTAAAGGGCAAAGATATTTATATATGGCCATCTAAA
This sequence comes from Bacteroidota bacterium, assembly GCA_013288555.1. Lineage (GTDB taxonomy): Bacteria > Bacteroidota > Bacteroidia > CAILMK01 > CAILMK01 > JABDEJ01. The sequence continues at coordinate 930 of JABDBQ010000009.1, forward strand.
AAAATCAGTTTACCTTCTTCTGAAAGGCAAGTGTAAGACTGATAAATTCCAAATATCCCAGTTCTTCTGCACGTTTGTTGAGAACCGCAGTATCCGGTATCATTTCAAAATGATCCTTATACATTCCCAGGGCATTACGCAACGTTTTTCGTCTTTGATTAAAAGCCGCTTTTATTACCTGGAGCAAAAGCTTATGATCACAATCAGGCACCACTGTTTTTCGTGTCAACCTGATGACAGCTGATTTTACTTTGGGGGGTGGAGAGAAAGAGCCTTCGTTTACTGTAAAAAGATATTCAATCTCATAGAATGCCTGAATCCATGCGCTCAACAACCCGTAAATTTTATTACCGGGTTTCGATGCCACCCGTAACGCCACTTCTTTCTGGAACATGCCTACCATTGTTGGAACGATGGTATAATTTTCAACGAGTTTAAAAAGTATTTGGGATGAAATATTATAAGGAAAATTACCAATGATGGCGATCTGACCTTCAACTATAGATTTAAATTCCAGTTCCAGGAAGTCTTTTTCAAAAATATGGCTGGCTATAAGAGGATAACTGGTCAACAACCCCGGTATCATGTCCCGGTCAATTTCAACCAGGTATAAATTTTCTTTATATTCCGGGTACAGAAATTGGGTAAGTACCCCTGGTCCTGGGCCAATCTCAAGCACACTGCAGTTCTGTTCTACATCCAATGAATCACAAATCCTTTCGGCAATATGCTTGTCTTTGAGAAAGTGCTGCCCGAATCTTTTTTTAGCGTAGATATACATGTCGGGTACAAATTAAGGTGTTTTTATTTTGCCTGCTGTGATATTGACGGAATACATGCAATGTTGCTGCTTAAATACGCCCCATGATTCAATTATTGGGACATTCAATAAATAGACGATTCAATTATTGCTATATTTGCCAACTTTTTACTTTATATTTTTATTATTAAATGGTCAGGTTTCAACACGCTAACAGCTCATCCGCTACTGCTGCGAAGGCAATTTTGACATCAAATGAGAATTTTGATATCAATACTTTTGGTTTGAACAGTGATGAATTGATAACTGTCCAGCGACTTAAAGAAGCCAAGAAACCAGTTATCAGTCTTTATCGTGGAGGAGGGATGAATTCTTTTCAGTTCCTCGATTCAAGTCAATCAAGAAATAAAACGCTTGAAGCTGCAAGAACGGCTGGGGCAAGCCTGGCATCAGAACTCAGGAATCATGATTTTTCTGATATAACAATTGCATTAGCAGAAAAGGACAATGAAATATTGCTTTGTTATGCAACGGGTCTTGCCCTGGCATCTTATCGTTTCACCAGGTATAAAAAAGAATCTCCTGACAAGTCACTAAAATCCATTTCCATTGAAGGAGAAATGAGCCAAAAAGAACTGGATGAATTACAGGCAATTGTAGATGGGATATATTATGCCAGGGACCTGGTGAATACGCCTTCTTCACATCAGACGGCAGAAGGATTAAGTGCATCTATCCAGGAATTGGGTGCAGAAGCCGGATTCAATGTTGAAGTTTTGAATAAAAGCAAAATTGAGTCATTGAAAATGGGAGGATTGCTATCGGTTGCCGCCGGCAGTCTTGATCCCCCTACCTTTAATATACTGGAATGGAAACCCGAAAAAGCGCTGAATTCAAAACCTGTAATATTAGTAGGGAAAGGCGTCGTTTTTGACACAGGAGGCTTAACCTTAAAGCCGACTCCCAACTCTATGGATCTGATGAAAAGTGATATGGCAGGAGCTGCTGCAGTTGTTGGTACTTTGTATGCATTGGCGAAATCCAAAATGCCTTATCATGTTATAGGTCTTATTCCGGCTACGGACAATAGACCTGGCGTAAAAGCAACTGCTCCGGGAGATGTTATCACCATGTATGGCGGGACTACTGTTGAAGTAATGAATACAGATGCGGAAGGACGACTAATCCTTGGTGATGCTTTGGAATACGCCAAAAAATATGATCCTGAAATCGTCATTGACCTGGCTACACTTACGGGCGCAGCCGTAAAAGCTATAGGGCAATTTGGCATAATATATATGAGCACGGCTGACGAAAAGGACAAAGAGATTCTTCAAAAAAGCGGTGAGCAAACCTATGAAAGGCTTGTAGAACTGCCTTTGTGGGATGAATATGCAGATATGATAAAATCAGATATTGCAGACCTGAAAAATGTATCATCGAGCACCAATGCCGGAGCCATTACGGCAGGCAAGTTCCTGGAACATTTTACCGATTATCCCTGGGTGCACCTTGATATTGCCGGACCGGCATATATTCCCACAGGGGATGGATATCGTACCAAAAATGCTACCGGAGCCGGCATCAGATTATTAATCAAATACTTAAAAAACAGGTATCATAATGCATAACAACGATAAACCCATTATCGGTATCAGCATTGGCGATCCGAACGGTATCGGCCCCGAGGTTGTAATTAAAACCCTTTCTGAGCCAAGGATCATGGATTTTTGTACGCCCATTATTTATGGATCCTCTTCAACCCTTGCATATCACCGCAAAACCATTGAAGGAGTTAATTTTAATCCATACCTGATCAGGGATATCAAAGAGATGAATCATAATCGTGTGAATCTGATCAATTGCTGGCAGGACACCATTCGGATTACCCTTGGAACGCCGAGTGAAGAGGCCGGCAAATATGCTTTTCTTTCTATAGAAGGAATGGTAAAAGATGCGAAGGCAGGATTGCTCGATGCTATTGTTACGGCGCCGATTGATAAACATACGATACAATCAGAAACTTTTAATTTTCCCGGTCACACAGAATATCTTACCCAGGCTTTTGGCAAAACAGATTCATTGATGGTTCTTTCGGGCGAAGAATTTAAAATCGGTGTTGTAACTGGTCATATTCCATTGATTGAGGTGCCCGGCAAAATAAGCACTGAAGGTATATTGAGAAAAATTAAATTACTGCAAACCAGCCTGAGGGAAGATTTTAATATCAGAAAACCCAAAATTGCCGTCCTTGGATTAAATCCTCACGCGGGAGACGGCGGTTTGTTGGGTAAAGAAGAAATTGATATCATAACCCCAGCTATTGAAGCGGCTAAAAAACAGGATATCATCGTATTTGGGCCTTATCCTGCCGATGGTTTCTTTGGGGCACATACTTATCACAACTTCGATGGCATTCTTGCAATGTACCATGACCAGGGATTGATTCCGTTTAAGTTTGCGAACTTTGATACCGGTGTTAATTTTACTGCTGGATTGCCGGTTGTCCGTACTTCTCCTGACCATGGAACAGGATATGATATTGCCGGTAAAAACCTCGCCAACGAACAGTCGTTCCGTGAAGCGATATATCTTGCCTGCGACATTGTAAAAAACCGTAAAATGTATGCTGAAGTCAACAAAAATCCTTTGAAAAACCAGTTGACCCGTGAAAGGGATAATGGGTAAGATAGGGATAAGTGGTAAGGCGAGAGGATTTAATAAACGGGTGGTGGAATTTTGATTGAAAATAGTCTCTGCCTATTTTCAATCCCGTTAGGGATGACATATTGGTAGAAATTTAAAACAATTTGCAATTGAATCCCGTTAGGGATGATATATTTCAAATTTTACGACAGATTTATTCAGGTTTTGTATTTTTGAATTAACTCAATAATACATATGGCCAATACCTATTCTCAGGTTCATCTTCAATTTGTATTTGCTCCAAAATTCAGAGCAGCGTTAATCAATTCTGATTGGGAAGGTGAATTGTTCAAATACATAACAGCGGTTATCCAAAATAACAAACATAAAATGATTTGTATAAATGGAGTACAGGATCATTTGTACCTATTAATTGGCTTTCACACAACTCAGTCCATCAGTGATTTAATGTATGATGCAAAATCTTCATCCTCTCAGTGGATTAATGACAATCATTTGACAAAATCGAAGTTTACCTGGCAGGAAGGTTATGGTGTCTTTTCATATTCCAAATCACAGTTACCCGTTGTCATTCGTTATATAATGAATCAGAAAGAGCATCATAAAAAAAGGACATTTCTTGATGAATATAAAGAGATGTTGAAAAAATCAGAAATTGATTTTGAGGATCGTTTTATATTCAAGGAACCTGAATGATAAAAATATGAAATAGAAAGATATATATCATCCCTAACGGGATTCAAGATCTTTATTTATTTATTTTTCTACCAATATCACATCCCTAAAGGGATTTTTAGGATAAAGAATTGATTAATTGAACATGGTCAAAACCCCTTCTTTCCGAAATTCTTTCGTAAATTCGCTGTTACATGTCTTAAAGGATTGAAAAATGAGTAGTATCATCGCCTATCTCGGTACCCAGTCAAGCAAGGGTCAAAAGGATTCAACCAAGCCTTCTTCCGGAAAAATAGCCTATATCGATAACAAACCTTATGAAATTGAGGAAGGTGAAACCATTCTTAAATTCATCAAGAGGAATTTCGGTAATGACCTGGTACCTACCCTTTGTGATGCGCCTAATCTCGATCCATTTGGTGCCTGCAGGGTTTGTAGTGTTGATGTTGCATTAGCAGAAAACGGACCAGCCAAAGCACAGGCTTCATGTCATACGCCCGTGATGCCGAATTCTTATATCTATCCTGAAAGTGACCGGATACTGAAACTCCGTAAAAATATTGTGGAACTGGTACTTACAGACCATCCGCTCGATTGCCTGACCTGTGAAGTAAATAACAATTGCGAACTTCAGGCAGTCGCCGCCAAAGTAGGTATTCGTGATGTACGATATCCTGATGGCAAAAACCATCTCGATCGAACCAAAGACCTGAGTCACCCATATATGACTTCTGATATGTCGAAATGCATCAATTGCGGCCGCTGTGTGCGTGCCTGTGATGAAGTGCAGGGACAGTTTGTGTTGAGCATGGCAGGGCGTGGTTTTGAAAGCCATATCGTAAAAGGTGCCGAGCAAACATTTTTTGGAAGCGATTGTGTGAGTTGTGGCGCCTGTGCCCAGGCTTGTCCAACAAGCGCTATTTCAGATGTTTATGAATCAAAAAGTATTGCCGTCGATGAAAAAATAAGAACTATTTGTACTTATTGCGGTGTCGGTTGTAATCTCGAAGTAAGTGTAAAAGCCGGGAAAGTAAAATCAATCCAGGCACCATACGATGCTGATACCAACCAGGGACATACCTGCCTGAAGGGTCGTTATGCCTTTTCATTCTACAACCATCCGGATCGCTTGCGCAGTCCGATGATCAAACGTAATGGTGAATTTGAAAAAGTAAGTTGGGATGAAGCCTATGATTTTATTGCCGGTGAACTGACCCGGATTAAAGATAATTATGGTGCAGATGCCATTGGCGGACTTTCATCCGCCCGTGGACCAAATGAAGAAAACTACCTGATGCAGAAGTTTATACGTGCTGTTATCGGGACTAACAATATAGACAGTTGTGCCAGGGTTTGCCATTCACCAACAGCCATCGGCATGCAACGTACATTTGGAACAGGCGCTGCTACTAATTCTATCCGTGATTTGAAATTGACGGACTTAATTATGGTGATTGGTGCCAATCCTACAGACGGACACCCTGTAACGGGTGCCAAGCTGAAACAGTTTGCCATGAAAAAGCCCTGTATCGTTATTGACCCGCGCAAGACAGAACTGGCACGTTATGCAAAATACCATCTTCAATTGAGACCGGGCACCAATGTAGCCCTGCTGAATATGATGTTGTATTATATTCTCAGCGAAGGACTTGAGGATAAAGAATTTATTGAATCTCGAACGGAAGGATATGCCGAATTCAAACAAAGCATCCTGAACCTTAATGTTGATGAGATGGAAAGGTTGACGGGTGTTGATCGCAACCTCGTTCGGGAAGCAGCCATTGCTTATGCTACAGCTGAAAGAGCTATGGAATTCCATGGATTGGGTGTTACAGAACACAGCCAGGGTACTTTTGCCATAATGCTTATTGCGGATATGGTAATGATAACCGGGAATGTCGGAAAACCAGGCTGCGGCATGAATCCGCTTCGTGGACAAAACAATGTACAAGGGGCCGCTGATATGGGCTCACAACCCTACCAGGGTGCTGGGTATTTTGATGTGACCAATCCGGAATACCATAAAATGTATGAGGAGTTTTATCATGCCAAACTTCCAAATTATGTGGGTTTGAAAATACCTCAGATGTATGATGCCGCCCTGAATGGAAAACTCAAAGCCATGTGGGTCATAGGAGAGGATATGGCCCAGACAGACCCGAATACGCATCATGTGGTTAAAGCTCTTAAGAGCCTGGACCTGTTGATTGTACAGGAACTGTTTATGACCGAAACGGCCAAACTGGCTACAGTAATATTACCGGCAGCTTCTTTCCTTGAAAAAGACGGAACCTTTACAAATGGCGAAAGAAGAATACAAAGAGTAAACAAAGTAGTTGAGCCTATTGAAGGCACCAAAAGTGACGGACAGATCATTGTAGATATCATGAACCGCATGGGTTACCCGCAGCCTGATTATCATCCGAAATGGGTATTGGAAGAAATTGCGCAGATAATACCATTTTTTGCGGGCGTTACCTGGGATAACCTCGGTGATGATGGTTTGCAATGGCCAGTTGCTGCCGATGGTACTGATACCCAAATCCTTCATGTTGGGACCTTTAAAAGAGGACTTGGCAAGTTTATTTATAATGACTTCAAAGAAAGCCAGGAACTGGTTCAAAACGCAAAAGAATACCCATATATCATCACCACAAACCGCGAACTGGAACATTATAATGGCGGCACCATGACTCGTAGAACCCCGAACGTGGAAATCCTTACAGATGATGTATTGATGATAAATCCTGCAGATGCTGCGAAACATAATATAATGGAAGGCGACATGGTTTGCGTAGAAAGCGTTCGTGGCAAAGTGGATGTTATGGCAAGGATTACTGATGAAGTAAAACCGGGTATCCTGAGTTCTACTTTCCACTTCCCGGATATCATGTTAAATAACATAACTTCCAGCATATCAGACTCTGAAGCCATGTGCCCTGAGTTTAAAGTGGTCGCGGTGAATATCAGGAAGAGCAAGGGGAAGTATAAATACAGTCAACAGGCAGCAGTCGTCAGTCAACAGTAAAGAGTGTTTTCATTTGTATGATGACAAAGCAAGATCACATCAAGTATTGGATTGCGACTGCGGAAAAGGATTGGGAAGTAGTTCGATTCCTGATAGGTGGAAATAAATTTATGTATGCCTTGTTTTTAGCTCATCTAACAATTGAAAAATTAGCTAAGGCTCTTTGGGTAAAAAATAATGTTAATAATGATCCACCTAAAATACATAATATTGCCAGCATATTGAAGCGAGCCAATGTTGAAATAAGCGAGGAACAGCGAATATTTTTCCTTCAAATGAATGATTTTCATTTGGAAGGACGTTATCCCGATTTTAGAGATATTCTTTACAAAACCTATGACAAAATAAAAACGGAAGAAATTCTGGACAATGTATTAATAAGCAAGCAATGGTTACTCAACAAGCTGCAATAGAAGAAGTAAAAGATCTGGTTAAAGGAATCAAGGGTCTCGGGATTCATTTGAGAAAAGCCATCCTATTCGGCTCTTATGCCCGCAATGAACAAAGAAATTGGTCAGATATTGATGTTGCATTGGTTGCTGACGAATTTTCAGGAATTGGGTTTGATGACATAGGATTGTTTGGTAAAGCGTTGGTGCATCATATCGAGATTCAACCAAGAACCTATCCCACAGACTATTTCGAGCAAGGTGATCCTTTCATAGAAGAAATAATCAGGACAGGAATTGAGATTGAGGCTTAAGTAAATGAAAGCCATACCTCTTCTCCTGGCTTTATTCTTCTTACCCATTATTCTTCATGCCCAGGATCAGGAAAAACTTCTTGAGCATGCCTATAAAACAAAATCAAAGAAAGAACTGAAGCAATTCTTTGACAATTGGCATAAAGAAATACCACCTATTTCTGATTCTGAATTTGCAAAGTTAAATGACTTACAAAAAGAGGCTTACAAGGTTTTTTCAATTACTTATCGCCCAGATTGTCATCTTTTGCTTGATGCGGGATGGATCGATAGTGTTAATAACTTTGAGAATTTCTATGTAATTCATAACTCTTTACAAATTTTAAAGGTTAATAAGATTTGTGGTACCCATTCAGACAGTGATTCTGCGATTGTAAATTTTGCAATGCAATTCATAGCAGATTCCGCTCAAAAAAAATATTTTCTTAAAAGAGACAAAAATGGACAACTTGAAATAATTAAATCTTACAAATACGGTTCCTTTAATGCTATAAAAGTGTTTTATTCAGATTATAATAAAGTTGATTCTTTAACGAATTTTAGACCATCCATAAAAAGCATAGGCAAAATTCCAGTGTACCTAACACCAAAATATAGTGAAATGTTAAATACTTTTTATTTAGGACCTCGCTGGAGATGGCTTATAAACTGCGATCTTAATAAAGTGAAAAGACTTTTTGGCGTAAATAATGAATTATCTGAACCTTTCAAGCTTTATGAAATGAAACAGAAAAGAAAAGATTTCATTAGAAATTATATTCCAGCAAACCTATCTGGATTAGCTCAACCTCAATTTTCTTTCATTATTTTCGATAAGACCATGGCAAAAGCTGTGGTTGATTTCTGGCAAGATGATCTTTACAATGGATTTAACTGTCATATATCTATCCTCTTATCAAAAAGTGATGGATATTGGAATGTCAGCGGTTCAAGTGTACAATATTTCCAGCTTATGTAGTAAACGACCAATTCACCAACTCACCATTTTCCCCTACCTTTGCTGCATTATTCCCTGTTTTATTTTTCGGGAATAATACAATTATCCAATGAAATTAAGATTCGGGAAGAAGGCAGAAGACATTGAGATGTCTTTTTTAGACCATCTGGAGGCGTTGCGCTGGCATATCATCCGGTCTCTGGCAGCAGTGTTGGTATTTGCCGTGGTTGCTTTCCTCAACAAGCATTTTATTTTTGATACTGTCTTTCTTGGCCCTTATCATCCTGATTTCTGGACTTACCGGCAGTTTTGCACCCTCGGCAGGTTAATGGGAAGTACGGATCCTTGCATCAAAGACATGGGTTTCACCCTTATCAATACCGAAATGGCAGGGCAGTTCAACCAGCATATCTCAATGTCTTTAACGGTTGGCGTGGTACTGGCCTTTCCTTATGCCTCATGGGAATTGTGGAAGTTTTTAAGACCTGCTCTTACCAGTAAAGAAATTAAGTATTCAAGAGGTATTGTCACTGCAAGTTCAGCACTTTTCTTTGTTGGCATACTTTTCGGCTATTTTTGCATTACCCCTGTTACCATCCAGTTTCTCGGTTCCTACCGTATCAGCGATGCTTTTGAGAACAAGATCACCATCGGTGATTATATTGATACGATAACAATGACCACATTAGCCATAGCCATCACGTTTGAGTTGCCTATGGTTGTTTATTTCTTAAGCAAGGCCGGCATCTTAACGCCCCCTATCATGCGGGAATACCGGCGCCATGCAATAGTGTTTATCCTGATCCTGGCCGCTGTGATCACACCAACAACGGATATGCTCACCATGACGCTTGTTGCCCTGCCGTTTTATCTTTTGTACGAGGCAAGTATATCGGTATCTTATATAGTAACGAGGAATAGGAGAAGAAAACAAAAATTAGAAGAAGATGAAGATAGTATTAGCTAACGATCACGCGGGATATCCCTTAAAAGAAACACTTAAAGTCTGGCTTCGTGAGAATGGTTATGAAGTGAACGACCTGGGTTCTTACTCGGAGGAATCTGTTGATTATCCTGATTTTGCGCATAAACTCGCCGCTGAAGTGGCTGGCCATGAAGGCCATGAACTCGGTTTGCTTATGTGCGGCTCTGGTAATGGTGTTTGCATCACTGCCAACAAGCATAAATCCATCCGCGCAGCATTGGCCTGGAATCCGGAAATAGCATCCCTTGCCCGTCAACACAATAATGCGAATGTACTTTGCCTGCCTGCAAGGTTTATAACGGAACCACAAGCCAAAGAAATTGTTAATGCTTTTCTATCAGCTCATTTTGAAGGGGGAAGACATGAGAGAAGGGTGGAGAAGATTTGAATTATTTGGAAATTAGGCAATTAGACAATGAGGCAATTTGGGAATGAGATAATCAGACAATGAGGCAATTTGGAAATGAGGCAATTAGGCAATTAGACAATTTGTGAATGGAAGATAAGGGAAACAACATTATTGTAAACCTGACTTTTGAGTTTGCTTCAGGCATAATGGATTATTGCGATTTGCTCGCTGAGAAAAGAAATGGGTTCTTGAAAATCAACTAATGAAATCGGGTACTTCGATTGGGGCAAACGTCAGAGAAGCACAAAATGCAGAGAGCAAAGCTGATTTTATCCATAAGTTTAAAATAGCAGCAAAAGAATGTGAAGAAACAATCTATTGGCTTGAGCTTTGCAAATTCAAAAATAACCTACCGGATTGTACACATCTTTTAGACCAGATTATGCATATTAAGAATATTCTTAACAAAATAATAATAACGTCTAAAGCAAAAATATGAGGCAATTTGAAAATTAGGCAATTTGAAAATTTTGCATACTGATGATTGTGCGTCAGCCAATTGTCTCATTGTCTTATTGCCTCATTGTCTAATAACTTAATTGTCTCACTTCCAAATTGCCTCATTGCCTAATAATTAAAAACTATGGAATCAAACTTTATAGATTACGTAAAAATAAATTGTCGCTCCGGGAAAGGAGGTGCAGGGTCGCACCATTTTTTCAGGGATAAAATGAATTCACGTGGTGGTCCTGACGGCGGTGACGGCGGTAGGGGAGGTCATATCATTTTAAGAGGCAACAAGCAACTCTGGACCTTACTTCATCTGAAATACCGCAAGCATGTCATTGCGACCGGGGGTGTAAATGGTGGTTCAAGCAATAAAACCGGGGCAGAAGGAGAAGATATTATCCTGGATGTGCCACTCGGTACTATTGCCAAAGATTTTGAAACCGGCGAAATTGAGTTTGAAATCAATGAAGACGGAGAAGAAAGAATTTTACTTGCTGGTGGCAGGGGAGGACAGGGAAATACGCATTTTAAAAATTCTACCCACCAAACCCCCATGTATTCCCAGCCTGGGGAAGAGGGTGAAGAAAGATGGAAGGTACTGGAACTAAAGCTTCTTGCTGATGTGGGTTTGGTTGGTTTCCCCAATGCAGGGAAATCCACTTTATTATCTGTAATATCAGCCGCGAGGCCAAAAATAGCCGATTATGCATTTACTACTATTGTTCCTAATCTTGGCGTTGTGCCTTACAGGGATTTTAAGTCATTCGTAATGGCCGATATCCCCGGGATCATTGAAGGTGCGCATGAAGGCAAAGGCCTGGGTACGAGGTTTTTGCGGCATATTGAAAGGAATTCTATTCTTCTGTTTATGGTACCGGCTGACAGCAAAGATATCAGGGAAGAATACAATATCCTGCTCAACGAACTGGAACAGTTCAACCCGGAATTACTTGTAAAAGACAGGCTTCTGGCTATTTCAAAATCGGATATGCTTGATGAAGAGCTGAAAGAGCATATCGTCCCAACACTCCCTAAGATTCCTTATGTATTTATTTCTTCTATTGCCGGTACAGGGCTTGATCAATTAAAAGACATGATCTGGAAGCGGCTGATGATTACAAACAACCTGGAATAGATTAATCAGAGTCCTTAAATTTATAATCGATCAAAAAAATATCCCATGCTTCTATATCAGAAACATGGGATATACCCCAATAGTTATATTTTATTCTTCTAGAAAGCAGAAGCAATTACATTCAGTTTGGTAGTACCCACGGGTTTGCCGTTTTCGTCAATGGCATTCATTAAGTACAATCCGCTTCTAAGGTTTCCTTTGATCTGAACAGGAATATTCAGGTTGCCTCTTGAAGTAACAGGTATAGATTCAACGATCTGTCCCGTCATGTTCATTATATTCAGGATCCATGTGGCGTCGGAATTTTTTACAATAGTAAAGTTCAGTGTGCTTCTGTTTGCAAAAGGATTTGGGTAAACATTGAGCTGAGCAATATTATTGATAGCTGAATTTATACCCGATGCTGATTCGTTTGAATTTGATGTCCCGTTGAGGAAAGGATCAACCAATTGGACGCTTCCTTCACCATCATTATTGCCCTCAATATCTGTGTTGTACACAATACCTGCAAGGGTTGAAAATGTATTGTCAGTTCCGAAATCAAAAGTAATAGCAGGTCTGAAATTATCAGTGGTATAAAAAATTTCACTATTGTCATTTGCAGTTACCATTCCTTGAGATACACCATTTGAAGAGAATAAAGCGTATGGGTCAATAGCCGAACCAAAAGCTTCTTCAAGCCCTGTTATAAAATCAGGGCCGTACAGACTTGCATATTCATCCACCATACGTTGGGAAGTTGGATAACCAAGTGACCAGCCCTGAATACCAAAATAGCTTTGCAGGATTAAATCGTTGGACACCACACCCACAAAAAGGCTGTCGTAGGTATATACACCATGTTTGACCATGAGTGCATCAAAGTCATTTTTATCGTTCTTTTTGGCTGCCGGTATTTTTACATCTCCATATCCTACAACTTTATCTGAAACTGAAGTATAAGTTACTTCTCTACATTTTATATCAGACCATCCCAGTTCCTGAAGGGTGAGTGTCCAGTTTAAGGTTTGAGAATATTTTGAACTCCAGCTGCTGTTATTTGTTGCAGGGAATTTAATAACATCAACCCTTGCAGATGGCACATCATTCTGCTTGGGGATAAAAATGGCATCACCCGCCGGAGCAGGAGCCGGTTCTGGTTTGTTGATATCTTCCATCGCGTTGCCAGCCAGAAAGAGCCCTTTGCAATCTTCATCATAAACTATAGAGCCTGGATAGTTGTCTGCAGGGTCGGTGTCAAAAAGAAAAAAAACGCCAGTATCAACAACAGCTGTTTTAGAAAAGTCTTTGCTTTTGTTTTTGACATAGCCGTAAGTAATTGCTGAACCACCACTGAGTCCTGAATAATCCCAGGTTTTGCTTGTGCCGGTTGCCGGCAGCTTTACCTTCTTAAAGTCAGCAGAATGTTCATGGATGGTTCCTGCTTTAAGATTTACATTATCACTGGTTAGAGTGATGGCTTTTTCATTGCATTGGCCGTTTGAAAAGATGGCAGCAAACAGCATAGCTGCAGATAGTAATAATTTTTTCATTTGATTTTAGATGTATTAGGTAACCTCTTTGGCAAAGTACGTAAGTTTAATTGAATCTAACAAATTTTTAATTTTATTTTGAAAATTGTTAAAATATCTAACAAATCTTACGTACAATAAGATGATTTTATGATTATGAGCTCGTGATCAAGACGCAAAGTGATATTATTGTAAAATGTTATTATACAAATATTTATATAAATATACATAAATCTTTAGCTAAAATACAATGATAAAAATATGATAAAAATCATACAATTGAAGATAATTGTAAATATTTGTAAAGTTTTTCTTTGCAAATACTTCCCTTATTACTCGTTCCTGTAAGTAAAACCCAAAATTTCCCCGACAAATATATTCATTTTGCAATCCGTGAAACTCTGATTCAAAATTTAATATTTTGTCAGATGATTGCAAAAGTTTGGATTCTGAAATGCTCTACATTTTTTTCATACGCTTCAGATAGCTTTTTCGCAATGATGTTTAGCTAAATTAATTCGGGGAAATTTCAGGTTGAAGAGGTTCAATGATGAGATCGTTCCGGACATAAATCTGACGTTGTTAATTTTGCATTATCTTTAAAAAAATCAGGTTGAAATCTTATGCCTTTTATGAGATTTGCGATTTCTTATGAAAAGATTTCCAGTAATTTATGATCCAAATCATGATCCTGAAATTAATATGCCATTGAAGGAACAACATAACTGATTTTTATGTAAATTCGCGGATCAGGTATTCATCTACAGAAAGATATTCTGTACTTGAAAAGAGGTGAAGGCTGCAAACGGGTTATAATCTATTTTTTGTCTATTCCGAGGGGGCATGTTACTTGCCCCTTCTTTTTGTTTACAACCTCACCACTTTACGGCACCAGATGGCTTTGGCGCCTTTTCAAAACATTAGACGAAAGTGGATGGCAAAAGGTGAGGTAAAAATTTCACTTTTTTTTAAATTTCTCAAAAACGCCTCGAAAATAAAAAGGGCAATCTTTCGAATGCCCTTTTTATCAATGCTTTGAGATGTTTTAAGATTTATCCGATAGGGATAATTAATTTGAAACTGAAATTGCGCCCCATGTTGTAAACCCCTACTCTTGGAGGATTAACAGCGTAGTCTGCCGGATAATATTTAAAGCGGCTCATATAATCCATATAGGCTACATTGGCGAGGTTATCGCACGAAATATAGAGTGAACATATCTTATGCCCATCTTTGGCCATTATATCGCTGCCAATTCCCGAATTCAATAAAGTATATGCTGCGGTAGGAGCGCGACTTGCTGCATATTCAGCAGGACTTTGCACAGTGTTGAGTCCCGTGTATATTGAAGATTGAAGATAAATATCATTTTGTTTGAAACTATACAATCCTCCAAAACGGAAATAAGCATTGTGCAATGATTTAGTAAGTTTTTTAGCTGTAAAGGTTATGGCTGCCTGTAACCTGGCAGGTGGCACAAATGGAAGATACTGGATGGAATCAGGTACTCCTTTTAGTTTCGCGTTTACAATGCTATAGGCTGCATAAAAATCAAACCAGCTTACCGCGGCAGGGTGAAAATCCAGCATAGCTTCTCCTCCGTTAAGTACTGCGTTGGTTTGGCTATAGTTAAATACAGGTGCCGGGCCAAAGCCTGCCGTACTACTATCATAAACCAGGTGTCCATTGGCATCGAGTTTGGCTTTCGCAAATATGAAGTTATTAATGGTATTGCTGAAGAAATCCAACTCAAATGTAAAATTTTTGGTCCTTATCCCGGGGGCAATATCAAATTCAAGACTTTGTTCCGGTTGTAAATCCCTGTTTCCTATTTCATAAACAACTGTGCCGTCATGAATTCCATTAGATCCTGTTTCCGCTACATTAGGCGCCCTGAAACCCCTGGCAATGTTCACTTTCGTGTATAATGCATCTGTGAAATTGTAAGTCCCGCCTACACTCCCGGACACACCATTAAAATTAGATGTGTATCCTTTAAATCGATGCAATGCTCCTGGTGTATTGGCTGCAACGGGTGCCTCCGATGAATCAATCCATGAATCGTGTCCTGTAAACTGCCTTGTGTCATACCTGATGCCGGCACTAAGGGTTAGTTTGCCTATTTTTTTGTTGGCTATTGCAAAAGCTCCTGCACTTAAAGATGTATATTCAGGTATTAATAAAAGGGTTCCAAGATTTTTAGAATCCTGGTACAATCCATTGATCCCTATAGCATAGTTGAAATTGTTTTTATTCGGGGATTCATATCTAAGATCGTAAGTATAGGTGTTCAGGTAATAATAAATATCTGAGATGTCGGGAATTGTCGGATCATTATTCTCCTGACGCTGGTTTTTCTGCCATGAAAATCTTGCGATAAAATCTCCTTCCCCTGCTTTGATATCATTATCCCACACCAGTTTGGTGTGCTGTACCAGCTGGTTGATGACAAATGGTGTATATGATTTCCTTTCCTGGTTTGTGGGATCAACATATATGGCACTGTCCATGGTACCGTCATGGGATATCAGGGCGATATTTCGCTGCATTTCTCCATTAGGTCCGCGGGTTCCATCCACAATACCTGTCTGGAGGTTAAAATAGCAGTAATGCAATTGTGAATAGCCCCAGCTACGGTGTATACCTATAGTTGCATCGTATGCAATGTTCCTGAACTGGGAATTGATTACGTAACCATCATTTGGGTCCTGGTATGAATGCGCCATGATATTGGTGAGGCGACCACTCCAGTTTATCCCGTTTTGGGTACCTCCAATATTAAGGGAAGTATTTATCAACCCGTTATTGGTTTGATAATTCATCAACATATCGCCTTTTACCTCCCCTTCAGGCAACGGTTTTTCAGGTAATAAATCTATAACGCCTGCCAATGCGTCTGAGCCGTAGATCAGAGAAGCCGGCCCTTTGAGAATTTCTACCCTGTCAACGGAATTCTGGTCTACTTCAATGCCGAATTCGTCTCCCCACTGCTGTCCTTCCTGGGGTACACCATCATTGAGGGTTACAAGTCTGTTATACCCAAGGCCCCTGATTACAGGTTTTGAAATGCTTTGTCCGTCTGTGATTGCAGAAACACCGGGCACTTTTGAGATGGCATCGATAACATTTGTTGAAGCGTTTTGCGTGAGATAGCTGTTTGGTATTTCGGTTACAGGCTGGGAAGATGTCTCAACATCTGAACCCATCGCATTACCGTTAATGACCACTTCCTCACCTTCAATGGATGCCGATGTGAGTTCGAAATTCATTTCAACATCTCCTTTGATAGTAATACTTTGTGTGTAAGTACCGTAACCAATGAAACGAACCTCAACAATATAAGTGCCCGAAGGAATGTTATCAATTGAAAAAGAACCGTCGTTTTTGGAATTTGCTCCCGATTTTAGATCAGACAAATAAACACTTGCCCCGGCAATGGCTTCATTGTCTGCAGCGTCTGATACTTTACCGTGCAAACGGCTTTGTGCCTGGCAGGAAATTTTGAATGCCGCAAACAGCAAAATAAAAACATATATTTTATAATAAGACTTCATAATGATTTGAAAATTTTGAGATTAATGAATAGCGCCTGGTTTCTGCATATATTGATATGCCCGAGACCAGATAAATAAAAAATAGAGTTATGCTGCTATATAATCCGGCGGAGGCACATAGAATTCTATAAATCCATCTTTGGCGGATAAGACCGGAAGTTGGTCATAAATGAATGAAATATGACTCCCTGTATTCAAATTCAGTGGAATATTGGCAAGGTATTCTTTAAAAAAGTCTTCGAGAAGCTGGACTGATCTATGATCGTTTAATGGTGCCTGGCGGCTGATACCATTATTGTACTCATCATTCAAATGAGCCACGAGCCGTTCTTCATTGGCATCGTTAATAGCATGAATGATCGTTGTATTTCCCTTATGTTCTATTTTAATAATATCATATCTGTGGCCTTGTCTACTTACCTCATTTCCCTCAATGACAATTTCATTCTGGTTATTTTCTATTGAAAAAACAATTTCGCTGTTTTTAAATGATCCATTCAGAATAGCCTCTTTCATAAACTCCCTGTTTTCAGAAAGGCGTATCATGTATATAACAAACTGTCCTCCGAGGAGGAACATAAATATCAACAATATGCCCAAACTGACCAACTTCTTCATTATTGAGAACAAAAATAAGGTTGTTTTCCCAAAATCAACCTTATTATGGATATTTGTCTTCCTTATTCCAGATATTCTCAAAAAAGATAATCAGAATCATTTTCAGGAATCTAAAATTGGATGCTTAAGGTATTGTCAAAGACAATTTACAGATATAAAAGAGGTTGCACTTTATGAGAGGAATTGCAAAAATCATTGAATAAAATAAATCACCTTAAGCGCGTAAGAAATTTTGAATTTTTATTGAATATTCCCATCTGTTTTTGTTATTTTTGAAGCAAAGGAAGGGTTGGGAGCAGATTTTGATTATTGGTGTTTTTTAATTGATTTGTCTAAAATCAGATGAAAGTATATTCGCTCCAACCAAAAATGGTCTTCATTATGGCAGACCATTTAAAAATGTTTGCATGACCCTGGTCCCATCTAACAAGTTCAGTAAATTTAACTTTTCAAAATTGAAAGGGAAAATTTGTAAATCCGGGATTTGTTTTTTCATTCTCATATTTTTTCTTTTTCAAGGCTTTAGTGCCTACGGTCAGAAAGTCGGGACTTTCCAAAAGAGTTTTGGCGGGAGTTCTAATGAATTTGGGTCTACTGTTGTAATGCTTCCGGATAAGGGATTTATTATGGGAGGAATCACAAATAGTTTTGGATCAGGCAATAATGATATTTTACTTGTCCGCATGGATAGTTTGGGGAAAAAAATATGGTCAAAAACTTATGGTGGGGCCGGATATGAAGGAACTGTCTCATGGTTGTCCAACTCAGGAGTTGATGCTATTTTGACTCCAGACTCAGAAGTTGTCATATCTTCAACTACAGATAGTTATGGCGCAGGTGGTTATGATGTGTATTTTTTTAAAATTGATCTGAACGGGAATGTTGTCTGGTCAAAAACATATGGTGGCACTTCAAATGATTATGGATACAGCGTAATGAATGACCCAAAAGGAGGATATCTTATATCTGGCGAAACTTTTAGTTATGGTGCAGGGAGCGGCGACGTTTTATTGATCAAAACCGATAAGAATGGAGGGTTGGTCTGGGCAAAAACATACGGAAATTCATCTAATGATGAAGCCGGTTTTCAGATAAGAACATCAATAGACGGGAATTATTTAATCAGCGGTTTTTCATATAGTAGTTCTTCTCAATATGACCAGCTGTTAATGAAAGTTGATACTGCTGGAAAACTTCTTTTTAGCAAGGTATTTGGCACATCGAACTATGATGCGGCTTTGTCAGCCGTCGATATCCCTTCTGATTCAAGTATTTATGTGGCAGGATTTACTTATAATATTTTTAACTCTGCAAACACCGTAGCAACATTTACAAAATTTGACAAAACCGGGAAATACCTTTGGACAAATATTTATGACAAAAACAGTCATACCTCGTTTGGATATTTAATTTATGATAATGTAAATAAGGTTTTCAATTGCAATATCACAGAAAGTGATGTACATAGAATTGGAATTGCAAGGCTTACAACTGCGGGTAAATTAATTTTTATAAAAAACTATGGGCCACTTACTGGGTCTGATAGCTATACTGACGGACTTGGTCACGATTTTATTGCCTTACCTACAGGAGGGTTTGCAAAGGCTTATACTACAGATGTTTTCGGCTATGGCGGCTGGGATTATTTTTTCATTAAAGTTGATAAAAACGGGTCAAATCCGGATTCATGCAATATTTATCCTGTAAGTTTATCTTCATTTGATTTTACCTCTTATATAAAAGATTATTCTTCAACTTTTAGTACCGGATCCCCAAGTCCTAAAGTCGGAACTGGAATGAAAGTGACATCCCCCAATGCAAAAGACACCCTGGTTTGCGGACCTTTTGTGGCCAATTTCAAATGGCAGAAGACATGCACAGGGTCACCTGTTTCATTTTCAGATTCAACCTATTATAAACCAACAAGCTGGAAATGGAACTTTGGAGATCCGACTTCGTCATCTAATACTTCTAAAATACAGAATCCGTCACACACTTATACAAAGGCCGGAACTTATACCGTAAAACTTGTTTCAGGCAATGGGACAGAGACAGATTCGATTACAAAAATTGTTACCATTAATCCTTTGCCGACTCATTCGGGAACAATAACAAAGACTTTTTGTCTGGGTGACAGTCTGCAACTAAGTGTGGCGGGGACGGGTGGTAAAACTTTTAGCTGGAGCCCTTCATCCCAGGTGGATAAACCTACGGACTCTGTAGTATGGATCACACCATATAAGAATGAGACATTATATGCGAATATCACAAATATTTATGGTTGCTCTATTGCAGATACTTTTGTAATCCAAGTTGATTCTTCAAAATGTCCGGTTTCTTATATTTCTGGTGTTGTAAATAATTATACAAGTGTAACTGCTTTGAAATCACGTTGCCTGCCTGTTCTTACGGTAACTTCAAACAAAGGATTTTCAGTAAATGATTATGTATTAATCGTTCAGATGAAAGGTGCAACAGTCGATTCTTCAAATTCATCTAAGTTTGGTTCAATAAAAAGCTATAACAACGCTGGTAATTATGATTTTGACAGCATTAAATCGATTTCCGGAAATACCATACAACTTAAAAATGCACTCAGCCGCAATTATGATGTCAGTGGTATTGTACAATTGGTCAGGGTTCCTATATATCAGAATGCCGTTGTTACGGATACACTTACAGCATCGACATGGAATGGATCCACTGGTGGAGTACTTGCATTAAATGTAAACGGGACTTTGATACTCGAAAAAGATATCAACGCCAGCAGACTTGGTTTCAGGGGAGGAAGTTATAATACTTCAACCTCGGTAAGTTATGGAGATACCAATTATTATGAAACCAAAACAAGCGGATATGGAGGAACGAAAGGAGAGGGGTTAAGTACGCTGGATCGGAATAAAAATTACCAGGCCGCTCGTGGCCCTATGGCAAATGGAGGCGGCGGTGGAAATACAGAACAATGTGGCGGCGGTGGTGGCGGCAATTCCGGTTCAGGAGGTGTCGGTGGTGAAGAAGTATCTTATTCAACATCTAATATTGCTGATGGCGGTATTGGCGGTATCCCGATCACCTATTCAAATTCTCAAAACAAAATATTCCCTGGCGGTGGTGGTGGTGGTGGGCAGAATTATTTCAACAAAAGTTCAAATGGAGGAAATGGAGGAGGTATTGTTATTATCCAGGCAAATACACTTGTCGGGAATAATTATAACATTAAGGCAAATGGTGATTCTGCAAAAATTGCATACCACGATGGTGCGGGCGGTGGTGGTGCAGGCGGTACAATTATACTGGATATAATTTCCGGGTTTAATAAAACGCTGAACGTATCGGCCAATGGTGGGAATGGGGGAAATGATTACTATGCAAACAGTCAATGTCATGCCCCGGGCGGCGGCGGCGGTGGGGGTATGATATGGTTTAATGGCAGTGCAACTCCTTCAAACGTAAATACTTCCATTGGCTATGGAAAGGCAGGAACTTTATTGTACCCATCTTCCACTTGTTATGGTTCAACTTATGGTGCGGCAAATGGCACGTCCGGTTCGGTATTGTATAATCTTGTTTTGCCGGCAAGTACCTTTATCGGTTCATTAAGTGCGTCAGGAGATACGACGATCTGCTACGGTGCCTCAACTAAAATACAAGCCTCAAGTCTTTCATCTTCTTATTCATGGACCCCTTCTGGTACCCTGAATAATGCTACAATTGCCTCTCCTGTTGCTGCGCCTTTGTCTACGACAACTTATACTGTTTCCTCTTCTTTTAGTAATGGTTGCGTGCTGACAGATTCTGTAAAGATTGTTGTATTGCCTGCTAAACCTCCTAAGCCCATTATTGAGTTTGTAACTGATGACCTGGCCGGCGATAAGAACAATAATACTGGTAGTCACCTTGTAGTGTCGGAGAAAAGCACTCGAAATATCAAGTCCCTTACTGAGTATATTTCGGTTGATGGTGGTGCTTATTCCAAGATCAGTACGCTTGGATATAAAACTATTTCTGCGACAATTGATTCTGCAATAGATTCATTTACAATTAAAACCGGCCTTGCAAACGATAAACATTTATACAAGTACATAGTAATTGCAACTGATTCCTGCGGGATAAATAGCGACACATCCGTTTTTCATAGTCCTGTTTATTTAAGAGGTAATGCGGGTAATCTTGTTAATTTCCTTCACTTTACTCCTTATGCGGGTTTTGCATCCTCAACCAAGGTAGTAATACAACGATTTACAATCAGCCCCGTACCATCTGTAGCAGCTATCATATTGGCAACAATTAAGAGTACTGATACTGCTTATGTTGATAGCTCAGGTTTGAAATGTGGATACACATATGCCTACCGCATTATTACTCAGTCTTCTAACGGGAGTGCTAGCGTTTCCGATAGTATTGCTCTTTCCCCTTTTGACACCATTTCTCCCACTCAGGTTAACATCTTGTCAGCATCTGTAACCTCCGGCAGCCATATCGCCCTGCAATTCAACAAAGTCACCAAGAAAACAACACATAAGTACCTGGTTTATATAAAGAAAAACAGCGGATCATTTGTATTGCTCGATTCAGTTTTAGCAAAGAACATTGCTTTAAGCCCTTACACTTATAATTACAATATTAACACCCTTACCGATACTTTCAGTTTTGAGGTTTTTGCACTGGATTCCTGCGGGAATGAGTCAAAAGCGACGCAGAAACATCAGGCAGTTCATCTTGGCGGTAAAGCTCTTGATGATAGCAGTAAACTCACATGGTCTCCATACCTGGGATTTAATGTTAAAAACTATACAATTCAGACAAGAAGAAAGAATACAAACTGGGCAGATAACTATACCGGAATATTACCTGCTATAACATCTTATATAGTACCCGGTTCTTGCAATGACTCCTTCTATTTCCGCATTAAAACAATTCAGAATGGCGGTAATAATGCCATTGCATATTCTGATAGTGTGATGGTTATGCCTTTTGACACCATTGCTCCGGCGAGAGATTCTATAATCAGTGCTTCAGTGATTGATGGATCTCATATACAGTTAACTTTCAATAAAGTAGCTGATCCGGATGTTATCGGATATAATATTTATCGGAATAAAAATTCAGGGGTATTTTCTAAAATCGGAGCAGTAAGCCGGCCTAAAAGCTCTCAAATAGTATTTACAGATAATATCAACACCCTCTCGGATACCTTTAGTTATGAGGTTTTTGCATTTGATTCCTGTGGAAACACTTCAAAGACTGCACAAACGCATCGCGCCATCCAGCTCAACGGCAAAGCCCTGGATGATTCAAGCCTGCTGTCATGGTCGCCATATGAAGGGTTTAATATTAAATATTATACCATTCAAACCCGGAAGAAAAATACTAACTGGGTGGACACATATACCGGGATTTCCTCTTCAACCACAACATATATTGCACCCGGATCCTGCAACGACTCCTTTTATTACCGTATAAAGGCTATTGAAAATGGAGGCACCAATGCCATTGTCTATTCTGACAGCGTGATGGTTATGCCTTATGATACTATTTCTCCTTCAAGAGATTCCATCATCAGTGCTTCCGTTACAGATGGCTCACATATCAGTTTAATCTTTAATAAAGTAACTGCCCCGGATGTCATTGGTTATAATGTTTACAGAAGTAAAAACAATGGGGTATTTGCTAAAGTTGGAACCATAAGCCGGCCTAAAAATTCTCCGATTACTTTTACCGATAATATCAATACCCTGACCGATACTTTCAGTTATGAAGTTTATGCTTTTGATTCCTGCGGCAACACTTCAAAAACAACACAGATGCATCGCGCCATCCAGCTGAACGGTAAGGCATTGGATGATTCGAGTTATTTGTCCTGGTCGGCTTATAAAGGTTTTAATATTAAAAATTATACGGTCCAGACCCGCACAAAGAAGACCACCTGGGCAGATACTTATACAGGGGTATTGCCCTCAACGACAACCTTTATCGCACCAGGTTCCTGCAACGATACTTTTTATTACCGCGTCGCAGCCATCGAAAATGGTGGTACCAATGCCACTGTTTATTCCGATAGTATTGCCATCGTTCCTTTCGACACGATCCGCCCTGCCAAACCTGCCATAACTTATGTTACCGTACTCAGCAGCAAGTCCATACAGGTCAACTGGATAAAAACAACTTCCAACGATGTTAAAAACTATAATTTATATCGTGATGGAGTTAAAATAGCATCATTAGGCAATGTAACCACTTATACGGATACAGGATTAAATACCAGTAATTCTTATTGTTATGCAGTTGAAGCGCAGGACAGCTGCGCAGGCAACCTGAGCGGGCTATCGCCATCACATTGCTCGGTTGCATTAAACACTTCAATTAAAGGCTGTGAAAAATCCATTTACCTTTCCTGGAACAAATATTCCGGCTGGGCTACGGTCAAAAAATACGAGATCTACCGTACGGTTAATGGCGGAACAGAAAGCCTGTTAACCAGCTTAACAGCAGGTACCACAACTTTTAAAGATTCCCTGCTGAACTACCATAGCAAATACTGCTACAGGATTTTAGCCTATGACAACAGCACTGCCAATGTTTCCTGGAGCAACCAGAGCTGCAACCAGACCTTTTTTGTGGATACCCCGCAGATCATAACTGTCACCAAAACAGTTACTTCCACCACCAACGGAACGGTCGTTATCCGCTGGAAAAGTATCAACACCCCCCACCTGGCATACAATACGCTGTATTATTCTGCTGATGGAACAAACTACAATCTGCTCAAAGACAACATCGCTCCAACCATTGATAGTTTTGCCCACACAGGATTAAATACCCAGAGCGCCGACCAGCATTATTATCTGGTAAGCGTGGATTCATGCGGTACAAAATCAGACAGTTCGGTCTTTCACAAAAACATGACCCTCACCGTGAGTGTGGGTGAACTTCTGCATATTCTGAACTGGACACATTATCAAGGATTCAAGGTAAAAAAATACTATATCCAGAAGTTGATCAGCGGTAATTTTAAAACCATCGACAGTGTTGCTGATAACGATACGGCATCCAGGTATTTCCCGGCGCCATGCAATTCGGTAGAAAGATATCGCATTGCTGCCGAAGGCTATGCGCCCGGTGAACTGTCCTGGTCTGATACCATGGGCAGGCAGGCCATAGATACTGTCCCATCCGATGCGCCGCAGTTCAAAAATGCAACGGTAGTTAACGGCACAACTACCAGGATAGATTTTATCGGTTCAGATTCTTTGGATACCTATGATTTTGTTATTCAGCGTGCTACCGATGGCAACTGGGCCACTGCCGGTAATATTTTGTTTACCACACCCGGTAAAGCGCTGAGCTATCTCGATAAAGCTGTGAATACGATAAACCACCAGCTCTGCTATACGATCATCGCAAGAGACTCATGCCTCAATGCCACCCCTTCTGATACCTTCTGTGTCATCCGGTTAAAGGGAGATTCTCAGAACCTGGGAGATAGCCTGAACTGGACATCTTTCCGGGGTTATGGGTTAAAAGACTATGCGATACTCCGTTACAACGGTACACCCAAATGGGATACCCTTGCCAAAGTGAATAATGATATTTTCCATTACACAGATAAACCCCTGCCCTGCGATGTGAGCCATATCTATAAAATAGAAGGTTTTGAAAACGGAGGAGCCTATGTGACCATGTCGGATTCGATTACATTAACGCCGTTCGATACCATCAAGCCTCCGGGACCGGTGATCAAACTGGCAACGGTATTGGATGACAGCCATATACAATTGTCCTGGCACAAGTCAATATCCAAAGTAAAACTTTATGAGCTGAGCATCAAAACCGGGAAAGGCAACTGGAAGGTTGCAGATACGGTAAAGGTTGATACCTCATTTATCTTCAATGGATTGAATACGCCTGATTCGGTGTATGATTTTAGGATTGTGGCCATCGACAGTTGTGCCGCAAACCGAAGCCAGCCATCGCTTTATCATTCACCTGTGCAGCTCGGCGGACAGGATCAGAACCTATCCAATTTACTCACCTGGAAAAAATACGAAGGCTGGAATAGTGTATCAAAATACTATATCTACCAGCTCAATAAGGTTACTTCTATCTGGACAAAGATAGATTCGGTCAGCGGAACGACTTTAAGTTATCTGCATAAACCTTTGCCCTGCGATGTAATGCAGGCTTACCAGGTTGCCGCATTGGACAATACCGGTCAGTATCTCAGCTATTCCGATACGGTGCAGCTCACTCCTTATGATACGATCAAGCCACCGGCCCCGGTGATTAAGTATACCACGGTGCTCAATGACAACCAGGTAGCACTGTTCTGGCACAAATCCATCCCAAAAGTAAAACTCTACGAACTGAGCATCAAAACCGGCAAGGGCAACTGGAAAATAGCCGATACCGTAAAGATTGATACCTCATTTATTTTCAACGGCTTGAATACCCCTGATTCGATTTATGATTTCCGGATCGTTGCCATCGACAGTTGCGCTGCAAACCGAAGCCAGCCATCAGCTTATCATTCACCGGTGCAGCTCGGGGGAAAGGACCAGAACCTATCTAATTTACTCACCTGGAAAAAATACGAAGGCTGGAATAGTGTAAGTAAATATTATATCTACCATCTCAATAAAAACACCGGTATTTATGTGAAGATCGATTCGGTAAGCGGAACGACGCTAAGCTATCTTCATAAACCGCTGCCTTGTGATGTAATGCAGGCTTACCAGGTCGTAGCACTGGACAATACGGGTCAGTACCTGAGTTATTCCGATACGGTGCAACTCACCCCTTATGATACCATCAAGCCACCGGAAGTGGTTATCAAGTATGCCACGGTGCTCAATGACAACCAAATAGAACTGTTCTGGCACAAATCCATCCCCAAAGTAAAGATCTATGAACTGAGTATCAAAACCGGCAATGGCAACTGGAAAATAGCCGATACGGTGAGGATCGATACCTCGTTTATCTTCAATGGCTTGAACACCCCTGATTCGGTGTATGATTTTCGGATCGTTGCCATCGATAGTTGTGCGGCCAACCGGAGCCAGCCATCGCTTTATCATTCCCCGGTGCAACTCGGCGGACAGGACCAAAACCTTTCTAACTTGCTGACCTGGAAAAAATACGAAGGCTGGAATAGTGTATCAAAATACTATATCTACCAGCTCAATAAGACTACCGGTATTTATGTGAAGATCGATTCCGTCAGTGGCACGACATTGAGTTATCTTCATAAACCTTTGCCTTGCGATGTGTTACAGGCCTATAAGATTGCAGCACTGGACAATACCGGTCAGTACCTCAGTTTTTCCGATACGGTGCAACTGACCCCTTATGATACCATCAAACCGCCTGCACCTGTGATTAAGTATGCCACCGTACTCGACGGCAGCCATATTCAATTGTACTGGTACAAATCCATTCCCAAGGTAAAACTCTATGAACTCAGCATCAAAAGAGCCAATGGCAACTGGCAGGTAGCCAATACAGTGAATATCGATACCTCATTTATCTTCAGCGGGTTGACGACTTATGATTCTGTATATGCTTTCCGCATTGTAGCCATTGATTCCTGTGCGGCCAACCGCAGTACCTCCAGTAGTTTCCATTCCCCGGTCAAGATCAGTGGTACCGCGCTCGATGATACGGTTCGTTTGAACTGGAAGCCCTATGAGGGTTTTGCATCCGTGAAAGAATATTATATCTACCAGCTGATTGCTTCCAGATGGAAGGTACTGGATTCAGTACCGGGCAATATAATTACTTATACATCTAAAACCCTGCCCTGCAATGTTCCTCAGGCCTATCGCATTAAAGCATTGGACAATACAGGCGCTTACCTGAGCCAGTCGGATACGGTGAGCGTAACCCCATTTGATACCATCAAACCAAAACCACCGGTTTTAAATTATGCCACGGTATTGCCTTCCCAATCGGTGAAAATAACATGGCAATGGGACCCGAAAAGCGATGTCAAATTCTTCGAGATCTGGCGCAGCAAAAACAAAGGCATACCGGTTCTGATTGACACGGTCATTTATGATTCTTCATATACAGATACCAGCGCCCGGCCACATGACAACCGCTACGCCTATTATATCATAGCGATAGATTCCTGTAATAAAGCCAACCGGTCCAGACCATCCAATTCTGATACGTTGATGTTCCTCAAGATCAGGTCGGTCTTCTGCACCCCCGAGGTCGGCCTGCAGTGGACCGCCTATACCGGGCCGGATGTGAGCAGCTATCATATCTTCAGGTCAAAAGACGGAAAAACGTTCACCGGCATCGGAACTGTTTCACCCCAACAGCATGCATTTAATGATAATTCGGTAAGCCTCGGGTTGCAGTATTATTATACGATACTGGCTATTACCGCGGCCGGTGACAGCAGTTTTTCAGATACACTGGGGATCGTGCCCAGTGTCGTTCCCCTGGCGGATTCGGCACAACTGGTCTATGCCACCGTCGTCAAAAGTGATGAGAAAAAGGGAGCGATCATGGTAAAATGGCGACAGGACAGCCCCAATGATACCAATGCCAGAGGTTATTTTATTTATGCGATGAACCCGGTCAATGGCCAGTATACCCTTGTGGAAAACCGCACCAACCTGGGCGATACCACCTATATTGATACGGCCCTCAATACCATCGAGTATGCCTATAAATATTATATCGTGATCTATAATGTCTGCGACCTGGGGATCAACTCCCGCATCCACCGCCCGATTTTGCTGTCAGTAAAAAACAACGATTTGAATGCACAGCTGACCTGGAAAAATTACCTGGGTGTCCCGGTAAAAAGCTATGTCGTTTATAAATCCGAAGACGGCGGACTGCCTTATCTGTTGAAAACGACCGGAACCGATTCGGTACTGGCCGACAGCAATATCTATTGCGGGCACAAGTATACCTACCAGGTACAGGCATTGCTGGCCAATAATGAAATTACGTTTTCTGATTCGATCACGATCAAAGCTTACGATACGGTCAGACCCAAAACCAGGCCCATTAAGTCTGTCTCGGTCACCAGGACAGGCAGTTTAACAGGCAATATATCCGTAAGTTGGAACCCTGCCAAAGATGTCAACCTCAAGGGATATAATATCTTCCGGAGCAACGACGGGTTCAGCTGGTTTTTGATCAAAGAGGTATATGGCGATACGACCATGGTGGATTCGGGACTGAACACTTATGGACAGTCTTATTATTATAAAATACAGCCTTTTGACAGTTGCGGCAACCTGGGAAACTACAGCCTTGTCCACGAAAGCATCCGGTTGAAAGTACAGGCCCAGAACAGCTATAACCAGCTGAACTGGAATGGATACCAGGGATGGCGGGTGGAAAAATATATCATTTACAGGGATGGAAAAATCTTTGGATCAACTGCAAAAGACAGCTTCCATTTTAACGATACCCTCGTGTATTGCGGTATTGAATACCAATACAAGGTAGTGGGTATTGATAGCCTGGACAGTACCATCATCTCATTCTCCAACACCGACAGTGCCAGGGCTTTTGACCATGTGGCCCCGGCTAAGGTTTATATCAAAGCGGTATCTGTTCTAAAACCCAACAGGGCGGTAACAATCAGCTGGGCACCATCAACTTCATGGGACGTAATGAACTATGACCTCTACCGCAAATTTGCCATTGACGGCAGCATGCACCTGGTAGGTATCACAACTGATACTATTTTTGCCGACAGTTCCACCGAAATAACCCAGCCGGACTGCTATTATGTATTTGCCAATGACCACTGTAGCAACCGCAGCGAAGGCAGCAATCCCGGCTGCATCATGATCCTGAGTGCGAAAGCTTCAGCAGGCTCAGCCACCGGGCAAAGTTCCAACGACCTGAAATGGAATGGCTACCAGACCTGGTTTGACGGGGTACAAAGCTATAATGTCTATAAAAAAGATGACAACCAGGGCTGGCGCCTGATCGGGACTACTACCAGCGGCAATGTGCATGAATACAGTGATGCCAACCTGAGCGATTCCACGATTGATTTCTGCTACCAGGTGGAAGCGGTGGAAAATCCGGGGAAATACAACCAGCTCACCCGCTCCACAGTAGAATGTGTACACCAGGACGCAACAATGTTCATCCCCAATTCGTTCAGCCCATACAACCAGGACGGGATCAATGATAAGTTCGGTCCGGTAGGGTTATATGTTAAAAACTATACGATGAAAATCTATGACCGTTGGGGCGAAGAGATTTACAATACAAATTCGGGACAGCCATGGGATGGAACCTTCCACGGGCAATTTGTACAACAAGGGGTATATATCTATTACATTGCCGTACAGGATTATAACGGGAAAATTACACGGTTCAGAGGCAATATATCGATATATGAGTAATCGGGGGTAAGGTGATAGGCATAAGGGGTTAGTAAATGCGGATTAAATATGTGAAGAACTACTCCAAATAATTAGTCTATTATTGGGCAAAACAGAATTCAGAACAACAGGATGAATATCCTATTTTACTAATGTCTAACGCCTGATTCCTGACCCCTATTTGATCTTAAAATCATTCATGAAAGCCGTGGTGAATTTGCCTTCAATGTAATTTTTATCATTCATGATTTGTTGATGCAAAGGGATCGTAGTGTGTACTCCTTCAATCACAAACTCATCCAGGCAACGACGCATTTTTACAATGGCTTCATCGCGGGTACGGGCACTTACAATAAGTTTGGCAATCATAGAATCATAATTGGGCGGAATGGTATATCCCGCATAAATATGTGAATCTACCCTGACACCGTGACCTCCGGGTTTGTGCAGGTTTAATATCTTTCCAGGACTCGGCCTGAAATCATTATATGGATCTTCAGCATTGATGCGGCATTCGATAGCACATTTTTCAGGGAAATAATTTTTCCCGGAAATCGGAATACCAGCAGCAACCAGAATCTGTTCTTTGATCAGGTCATAGCTTATAACTTCCTCCGTAACAGGGTGTTCTACCTGGATACGGGTATTCATTTCCATGAAATAGAAATTCCGGTGTTTGTCAACAAGGAATTCAACGGTCCCAACTCCTTCATAATTTACAGAAGCTCCGGCGGCAATGGCAGCAGCGCCCATTTTTTCCCTGAGTTCAGGGGTCATAAATGGTGACGGCGTTTCCTCGATAAGTTTCTGATGCCTGCGCTGAATGGAGCAATCACGTTCTGATAAATGACAAAGAGTACCAAACTGATCACCAACTATTTGTATCTCAATGTGTCTTGGCTCTTCAATGTATTTTTCAACGTACATGGCATCGCTGCTAAAGGCGGCTCCAGCTTCCATTTTTGCGGATTCGAAAGCTTTTTCCAGTTCACCTTCTTCCCATACCACGCGCATACCACGACCACCACCACCTGCAGATGCTTTAATAATGATGGGATAGCCGACATGTTTGGCAATTTTTTTCAATTCTTTTAAATCAGTAACCAGCCCATCAGAACCCGGTACTACAGGAACTCCCGCTTTTTTCATGGTATCCTTAGCATTGGCTTTGTCGCCCATGGCTATGATCATTTCTGGCTTGGGTCCTATAAACTTGATCCCATGCATGCCGCATATCTCCGAGAATTTTGCATTTTCAGACAAAAATCCATACCCTGGGTGGATCGCATCAGCGGCAGTAATTTCTGCAGCGGCCATAATGCGTGAAATATTCAGGTACGATTGAGCACTTGGAGGGGGACCAATGCAAACTGCTTCGTCGGCAAAGCGTACATGCAGGCTGTCACGATCAGCGGTGCTGTATACAGCAACCGTTTTGATATCCATCTCCTTACAGGTGCGGATAATGCGAAGCGCAATTTCGCCTCGGTTGGCAATCAATATCTTTTTAAACATATGTTTCTGTTGAATGAAAACTATTCTACCAAAAATAATGGCTGATCGTACTCGACCGGGGTCATGTCATCAACAAGAACCTTGACAACGGTTCCTTCAACATCCGATTCTATTTCGTTAAATAATTTCATGGCTTCGATTACACAAACTACCTGTCCTTTAGAAACATGATCCCCTACACTGATAAAGTCTGGTTTGTCAGGCGATGGTTTACGGTAGAATGTTCCAATCATAGGAGATTTTACTTCCTTTTGGTTTGCGGATTTAACCGGAGCAGCTGGCTCAGCAGCCTTAGTTTCGGAAGAGGTTGTTTGAGAAACTTGAACCGGTGGAGATTGTTGTGCAGGAATATTAAATACTTGTGGCGCAGACGGCGCCTGTTGGTATACAACTCCTGTCCCTGTTTTTATAATGATCTTAAAATCATCCTGTTCTACCTCAACTTCACTCACTCCTGCCTTTGCTACGAAGCGGATCAGTTCCTGAATTTGTTTTAGGTCCATGTTATTTATTTTTTTACGCGTTCGTAATATGCCCTGGTTCGGGTGTCAATTTTAATCAAATCTCCGATATTAACAAAAAGTGGTACCATTATTTGTGCTCCAGTTTCCACTGTTGCTGGTTTGAGGGTATTTCCGCTGGCAGTATCTCCTTTCATCCCTGTTTCAGTATAAGTAACTTCAAGGTTTACGAAGGGAGGAAGGCTGCATACCAGA
Organism: Bacteroidota bacterium; assembly: GCA_013288555.1. Classification (GTDB taxonomy): domain Bacteria; phylum Bacteroidota; class Bacteroidia; order CAILMK01; family CAILMK01; genus JABDEJ01. The sequence continues at coordinate 32,955 of JABDBQ010000009.1, forward strand.
GGGTTTTCTGTTTCACCATGAAACATGATTTCCACTTCCTGGCCTTCTTTTAAAAAATCGTGCCCTTCTACCAACTCCTCAGGAATAGTTACCTGTTCAAAGGATTCAGTATTCATAAATACATAACCGAATTCCTCCTTATAAAGGTATTGGTGTGGCCTGGTTTCAATCCTTGCCGTATTTACTTTAACCCCTGAAGTAAAGGTATTGTCAATAACCTTTCCCGTTGTAAGGCTTTTCAATTTTGTCCGCACAAATGCGGGCCCTTTTCCAGGTTTTACATGCTGAAATTCAACGATTGTAAATAAGTCGTTGTTGAATTCAAGACACAAACCATTTTTAAAATCTGCTGTCGTCGCCATTATAATCTAATGTGTTAATATGCTAATATGTTAATGTATTCTTATTTTCCTGAGTCCTGACTCCTGTCACCTGATTCCTCCAAAAAGAGGGCGCAAGTTAGCAAAAGTTTGACAGATGAGAAAAAATTGCCCTAAACGTGCTATAAAGGACGTATAGATTACAGGAAATAACTTATCCTGGATTCATTTCAACATACTTAATGTTCTCAAAAGTAGAAGATTGAAAGACTATATAAATTACAACCCTGGATCAAGTAAATGATAAGCTACCCGGATTGCTTTAGGGCGATAAACATCAGGGTTCATACGGCCATTTATACATGTATTCACACATGTTCCATATCCGTTGATGCAATAGGTTATGAGCAACTCGTTTTTCCCATTGTCGAATTCAGGATGGGCATTAGCCAGGTAGAAAAAAGGATAATGTCCATCGAGTAGGTCATCAACCTGCCAAATAGAATGCTTGTTTTCAAAGGGGCCAAAAGGGTTATCGCTTGTTGTTATATAAATATTTTTCCCCTGGTCGCAGCCAAAACTGAATTCGGTAGAAATCATGATGTATTTCTGTTTGACCCGACAAACATAGAATGAGGCTGTAAAATCATTGTAAATGCTTTGTGCGTTCATAGCATTATTAGTCCAACCATGTGAAGAATAATACTGCCAATCGTTTTTTACTGCATTTATTGGAAACCTTGCTACAAATACATCGTTGCCGATCCCATTTTTCTTTGTGCCATAAACATAACAAAAACCTGATGCAGTGTCCTTAATAACAGATTTGCTAAAATCAATGCCATTTCTTGATGGTCTTATAAAATAGGATACGATACCGGGATTTGCAATAGGCATGCATGCCACATAATTTGTATCAACCCTTGCAAATGAGCTACCACTTGATGTAATTCGCTCAAGCATGACGTAAATGGTATCATTGTTAGCAAAACCGGCTCCCGGCCAGAACCAGAAATTATTAGAAGTGCCATAACTGAATAATGGTCCCGGACTACCAATTCCGCTATAAGTCTTTTGATTTACGGGGTTTTGAATATCCCACGTTACGCCACAGTTGTGAACATTAAAAATGCAAGGTACTGTTTGGGTTACAGGATCATAACTGTCTATATAGCTGTCACCAAAAACCAAGAAAGATTTTCCATTTCCCATAGGGATTGAAAAAGCCCCATCTCCAGCAACAAATCCTGTTTTTGTCCTGAAATAATTTGTAAAAATCGTGTCTTTGGTCCCTGGAGTATAAGGGCCGATGATTTGGGGGTCTTTCTGGCAAGAAGACCAGGGCATACATAGTACCGTAAAGAGGAAGCATCCTAATGTAAATCGTATTCCTGGGGCCATTGTCATTTCATCGCCCTTTTAGGGAATAGGCAACAAGACAAAGATATCGCTCTCAAACCCAAATTCCCAAAATGACAGACAAGATTTATTTTTATTTGTAAAATGTTATGAATCAAAATGATAAAATAGAAACCAACTGTTTTCAAGACCCGATCATTGCAATGATTATACTGTTTTGACGTAACTTGCACCGGAATTGGAGTATTAAGAGGTTAATTTAACAAAAATCATAATACAGGATAATAATTGTCATAAAATGTAAGGAGAGCATTCTGTTATTTTGAAAAGATTACAGATGTGCTTTCGAAAAATGATATAGTATCCTGATATAAAATAAGATAGATATACAAAATGTGGATTATTATTTTCTTTGTCGTACACTGGTATGTATCGTTGTTTTCTCAAACATTTCTTATGCACCGATATGCGGCACATGCAGCTTTTAAAATGTCTAAAGGATGGGAACGTTTTTTTTACGTTTTTGCATGGATCACCATGGGTTCCTCTTATCTAAGTACGCGTGCCTATGCCACAATGCACCGTATGCATCATGCGTTTGCTGATACCCCAAAAGACCCGCATTCACCATTGTATTTTAACAGCATTTTTGCCATGATGTGGCAGACTGCCAAAACATATACGGCAATATATGAAGGCAGATATGTTATTGAAGAACGGTTTATGAAAAATGTACCAGACTGGCCCGCATTCGACCGTTTTGCAAGCTCTATGTATACCCGTGTGGCCTGGGTTGCTGTTTATCTGGCTATTTATATAAAATTCGCTACCCATTGGTGGTTATTCCTTTTATTGCCTTTTACCATTCTTATTGGCCCCGTTCATGGTGCAGTTATCAACTGGTACGCCCACAAGTTCGGATACAAAAGTTTCAAAGTTGGCAATACATCTACAAACCTGTTGCCGGTTGATATTATCATGCTTGGAGAATCTTATCATAATAACCATCATAAATACGCTTCGAACATTAACTTCGGAGCCAGGTGGTTTGAAATAGACCCTGTCTACTATGCCATTCGTTTTCTGGCCTTTCTTGGAATTGTGAAACTTAAAACCAATCACAAAGAAAAGGTTGCGACGGAGTTCTAGGGATATTTCCTATGAAGTCTGAGTATTCATTTTTCGGGGCTTTATAGTCAACGCGTATTAACTTTGCTTTTTTATTGTTAATTACACATTTTATTTAGTTCATTTTCAAATTATTCGATATTTTTGTTTGGAGAATAATTAAATCTGTAATTATGAAAATAAGATTTTTCCTGTTATTACCAATAGTATTAATTGTTTCCAATATTTTAACCCTCAAGGGACAATGGCTGGACGCCACTTCAAATAATGATCCATATACAGCAAATGATATCGGTTTTTTTCAATCCAAAACAGGGGTTTCATTTAATATAAATTCACAAGGAGGAGCTGATTACAGGCATACTAGTGATGGTGGACAGACATGGGCCCCATTAGCGATAAACAATATCAGCCGGTTGTCAGTGATTAGTCCTGTGAACACAACGACAGGATTTGCCGGAGGACGACAGCTTGCTATAACTACCAATGGCGGACTAACTTGGGACAGTGTTTCCAAAATTTCTTTTGTAGGATTGAGCAGAGCTCAGGTTCTATTCCAAACACTCGTATTCCCGACTACCACAGTTGGTTTTGCCACCCTGGCTGGCAATGGGAATGTGATTTATAAAACGACGGATGGAGGCAAATCCTGGACTACTGCGAATAGAGCATCCGGCACTATAAGTAGTCTTTACGCTTACGATTCTAAAAATGTCTATGCTATAATTGGTGATACTGCCATAAGTTATACCAACAACGGTGGAGGAGGTACTACCTGGAATACGATTTCGTTTTCGGCTTTTAACTTTACAAAGGTTTACAGCGTTTTATTTATTAATGCCAATGAAATCTATATCACAGGAGCATCCGGCAATCTTTTTCATACTACCAATGCCGGAACGACATGGAAAGATATTCAAATGGATACTGCCGTAGATTTGTTCGGTATTCAGTTTTTTAACGGAAAAGATGCCATTATTTCAGGTGGAGCAGAAGTGACTTTTGCAACAACGGACAGCGGAAAAACCTGGTATCACCGATATAAACATGATCCGAAAAGTTCTTTTGTTTTTGATTTGAAAAAAACATATTATTTTGATCAGAATAGTGGAGCGGCATTAGGCAAAACCGGAACCGAAAATGCGCTGTTATATGATACACTGGTACATGCCGGGATCAATAATGCTAAAGGCATTTTCATTCATCTGGATATCTATCCAAATCCATCTGCCGGCATTGTCAATATCAATACAGGACCAATGGAAGGCAGTGGTCTTTTGACAATATTTAATATTTCAGGAAAGATGTTAGTCAGGCAAAATATAGAAGGGAATTCAAAAAAGACATTATCTTTAGGCGGTTATGGGAAAGGTGTTTATATTATTGAAATCGCAACTGCAAATAATGTTGGTCATCGACAGGTGATTATTGAATAAAAACAGGAATTGAGTCATAATAATATTGATAAATCAATTTTACTGGTATTAAATTCTGTTCATCTGAAAAGCCCTGTCAGCCTTTTTCCCTAACTTTCGGCGTTTTTCCGGATGCTGGCCGCTTGATACATTAATCATTGAAATCATTCTTCAATCCTTTTCTGATTTGGTGACTATAATTCGTGAAAAACCGGCAACATAAAACATAACAAAAACTTAAAGATTACCATGAATTACAATATGACCGATCCACATTCTTTCGCCAATTCAAATGATGTAGTTGTAAAGGATCTTGATCTTGACATTAGTGTTGATTTTAAAACCAAAACCATCAGCGGTAAAGCCAGCTATAAGATTGAGAATAAAACAGAAACTGATGTAATTATCCTTGACACAAGGGATATGGATATCGAAAAAGTTACGGAAGGTATGGATGAAACAGTTTCAGTTTTTGAAATGGGACCGGAAATACCTTTTCTTGGCAAATCGCTTAAAATCAGGATATCACCGGTTGCCAAATACATCCATATTTATTATAAAACCCGTCCTGAAGCTTCGGCTTTGCAGTGGCTGGAGCCAACCCAAACCGCAGGTGGGGTTCATCCATTTCTTTTCACACAGAGTGAAGCCATCCTTGCCCGGACCTGGGTCCCTTGCCAGGACAGTCCTGGTATAAGATTTACCTATTCAGCCACGGTACAGGTTCCTGTAGAATTGATGGCAGTAATGAGTGCTTCAAACCCCGTAGAAAAATCTGAAGACGGTATATATCATTTTCATATGGATGAAGCCATCCCGTCTTATTTGATGGCATTGAGTGTTGGTGATATTGAATTTAAGGCCTTAGAATCAAGGACTGGTGTGTATGCAGAACCGGTGACTCTTGCCAAAGCTGCCTATGAATTTGCAGACATGGAAAAGATGCTCGATGCGGCCGAAGCACTCTATGGCCCGTACAGATGGGAGCAATATGACGTGATTGTGCTTCCTCCAAGTTTCCCTTTTGGTGGTATGGAAAATCCGAGGCTAACATTTGCAACACCAACCATATTATCAGGTGACCGTTCCCTGGTAAGTCTTATAGCACATGAGCTTGCGCATTCATGGAGCGGAAATTTGGTAACCAATGCGACATGGAATGATTTCTGGTTGAATGAAGGTTTTACGGTCTATTTTGAGAGAAGGATTATGGAGGCTCTCGAAGGTAGAGACTATGCGGACATGCTGGAGGTACTGGGCTACCAGGATCTGAAGCGAAATGTAAAGGAAATCGGAGAGACCAGCGATGATACAAAACTGAAACTCCATCTTGAAGATCGTGACCCGGATGATGGCATGACCCAGATTGCATACGAAAAAGGATTTTCATTCCTGAGACTGGTTGAGGAAAATGTTGGCAGACCAAGGTTTGATATTTTTGTAAAACAATACTTTAATAAGTTTGCTTTCCAGAGCATGACCACGGAAAAGTTCCTGGATTATTTTGAAGAAGACTTAATCAGGCACGATGAAAAACTCGAAAAGGCAATTGATATCCACGCCTGGGTATATGAACCCGGGATTCCATCGAATTGCCTGGTTATCAAATCAGCAAGATTCGAAAAAGTAAACGCTAGTCTGGCTTCATGGATAGAAGGAGTACCTGCCAAAGATCTCAATACTAAAAAATGGAGTTCACATGAGTGGCTGCAATTTATTCGTCACCTTCCGGTAGAGATGACTCTTGATCAGATGTCAGAACTCGATGCGGCTTTTGGATTTACAGATAGTGGCAACTGCGAAATTCTTGCGGCCTGGTTTGAACATGTTATCAAACACCAATATATTCATGGCTATGCAAGTCTTGAGAAATTTATGGTTAGTGTCGGTAGGCGTAAATTCATAGTGCCGCTTTATAAGTTGTTGGTCTTGAACCCTGAAGGCAAAAAAATGGCCCAGGATATCTACAAAAAAGCAAGGCCAAATTATCATACCGTTGCAACGAGTACCATTGATGAGATTGTGAAATAGGGGACAGGAGTAAGGCGTAAGGGATAAGGCTTAAATGGAATTTGAATTGTGGCAAGCAAAGTGACAATTGCGAGCAGACTATGATTTTTTATAACTTGCTACAAATTTTATCTTAAAACAATGTCAAAATCACGCTTTGCTTTTGCAGCATTCATACTGTTTGCAGTAATTCAGATATCATCCAAAACTGATCCATCTCCAAATTTGTATTTCGCTTCTGAACCTTCATTGTCTCCCGATGGAAGTACAATAGTTTTTGTGTATGAAAATGATCTTTGGACTGTCCCATCCGATGGTGGAAACGCATCAAGGATCACTGGAATGACAGGAAGGGAAAGCAATCCGCATTATTCTCCTGATGGCAAATGGATTGCATTTACAGGTCGTCAGGATGGGAATGCCAATATATATGTAATGTCTACCGATGGAGGAGATATCAGGCAACTTACCTGGCATGAAGGTACCTCATCAGTAGAAAGCTGGAGCTGGGATAGCCAGTTTATTTATTTTACTTCAGATGCTAACAACGGCATGAGTTCTTATAAAATAGCTTTAAGCGGCGGGACACCGATCAGGCTTTTTCCGCACTATTTCAACTGGCCGCATAACCTGGTAGAAAATCCGAAATCCGGCGACTGGTATTTTACCGATTCATGGGAAAGTTCAAGATTTGCAAGCCGCAAGCATTATAAAGGTGAGTTTAATCCCGATATCAAGAGCTGGGACCCTAAAACCGGTGATTATAAAGTTCATACCAGTTATATCGGGAAAGACATGTGGCCAACATTTGATAAAAACGGGGATCTGTATTATGTAAGTGACCAGGAAAATGATGAGTATAACCTTTATAGCCTGAGTGATGATAAACCGAAGGCTCTTACACATTTTAAAACATCCATAAAACAACCACAAATAGATGCATCCGGGGATAAAATTGTTTTTGAAAAAGATTACCAGATTTTCCTCTATAATGTTGCAACAGGCAAAAGCAATGCGGTACCCATCCGTCTTCCGGCTAACAATACGCTGGACCTTGCCAAGAGTTTCAATGTCAAAGGCAATATCACCTATTTTGATCTGAGTCCGGACGAAAAGAAACTGGCTTTTGTCAGTCGCGGCGAACTTTTTGTAAGCGATGTGGAGGGAAAATATATAAAACAGTTGAATCTGGAAGGAAATGGGAGAGCGATCGAAGTAAAATGGCTGGCTGACAGCAAATCACTGGTTTACAGCAAGACCATGAACGGCTGGCCAAATCTGTTCAGGATCAGTGCGGATGGAAACGGGAAAGAAGAACAGCTTACCAATGAAAGCAGATCCGACAGGTCGTTGGCTTTAAATAAGAAAAGAACTTTCGGGGTATATCTTAGCGGTAGTGATCAACTTCGGAAAATGGACCTGGGAAGTGGAAAGAGTGAGACCATTGTTACGGATGAATTCTGGGCTATTGAGAATACCACACCAACGATATCGCCAGATGATCAATATGTTGCATATACAGCCAAAAGAAATTTTGAAGATGATATTTTCCTGTTTCATTTTGCGGATAACAATATACAGAACCTTACCAATACAGGGGTAAGTGAAACGGAGCCCAGGTGGTCACCTGATGGGAAATACATATATTTCAATGCAGACAGAACACATCCTGCTTACCCGTATGGATTAAATAATTCTAAAATTTACAGGATTGCGCTTGATAATTATGATAAGGAATTTAAGGCCGATAAATTCAATAAATTATTTGCCAAAGATGATAAGCCAGACTCTCTGAATGCCACACCATACCCCGTAAAAACCAATGATATGGGCGATATCTGGGAAGAACTTACGACCAATGAAGGGCTACATGAGATAGGACTTGTAACCCGGAAAAAAGAGGAGACCAGGGCATTTTTCAGTTCCCGGACTGATGGTAAGGCCAACTTACTTTCTTATTGGTCATACAAGCCATTCGCGAAACCCGAAATTAAAAAAATAGAAGGTTTGGAAGCTTCCGAGCCTGAAATGGTAGAAGGGAAATCGAAGTTGCTCGTGCTCACTTCCGGAACTATTTATGATATCGATGCAGATGGATGCAAAGCAAAACAAATTGAAATCAGTTTTGAGTTTAACAGGAACCTGAATAAGGAATTCAATGAAATGTTTGAAGAAACCTGGGCCAATCTGGATGAGAATTATTATGATAAAGATTTTCATGGGGTAGATTGGGATAAAATGCGGACACGCTATGAGACTTTTTTACCCTATGTTCATACACGCGCCAACCTCAGAATATTGATTAATGATATGCTTGGGGAGCTGAATTCAAGTCATCTTGGGTTCTATTCAAGCGGAAGTGAGGAAGGAACATTTTATGGTATGAAGACTTTTGAAACGGGTGTTGTTTTTGATGACAATGATCCTTATAAAGTTGCTTCCATTGTCACTAATTCACCTGCAGATAAAAAAGATAAAGATATCAAGCCTGGGGATGTGTTATATGCTGTAGATGATAATATCGTGGATGTTACTAAGAACAGGGATTCTTATTTTTCCAGACCAAATTTTCCGGAAGAAACCGAACTCAGTTTCAAAAGAGGGACAGATATTTTCAAAGTTAAAATTCATCCAGAAAGCCCGGGAGAATTTAAGACACAATTATATGATGCCTGGATTGCCTGCAATCAAAAGCAAGTAGATGATAAAACGGGGAAACGGGTCGCCTACATTATGATGAAAGATATGGGGGGCGAATCGCTGCATAAATTTGAAATTGAGATTGCCAATGAAGCATACAACCGTGATGGCCTTATCCTTGATCTTCGCTACAATGTGGGTGGAAATGTGCATGATGAAGTACTCGATATGCTGAGCCGGAGACCTTATCTGCAATGGAAATACCGGGATGGCAAAATAACTTCTCAACCAAATTTCTTCCCGGATGGCAAACCCATTATTCTCCTTGTGAACGAACAGACGCTCAGCGATGCAGAAATGACATCAGCTGGGTTCCAGGCATTGAAACTGGGCAAGATTGTCGGGGCGCCAACTTATCATTGGATCATCTTTACTTCAGCCAAAACCATGGTCGATGGTAGTGTTTGCCGGCTTCCATCCTGGGGCTGCTACAAACTTAATGGGGATGATATAGAAAAGACGGGCGTGATTCCTGAAATTATAGTGAGAAATAATATTAAAGACCGGACCGAAGGCAAAGACCCTCAGTTGGATAAAGCGATTGAGGAGATCATGGGGGAGGTTGGGAAATAGTCATCAGTCGACAGTCAACAGTAAGGAGTTAGAAATTATGAGCGTAATCGAAACTATAGATAAAATTATAACTTTCCCTTTAGATTATCATAAACAGAATAAATCCCCGAATACGCTAATAAAAGAAAGTGGTTATTTAGAAAATTATGACAAGATAAATGAAGATGTTATTTATGAAAACCTTATATTAAATCCTGGCGCCATTAATGATTGGATTCAATTTATGTGGGATAAACCTACTGGTTCCGGGTGGGCCTTAGATAAAAAAAATGAAGAATACATTGTTTGTTACTTTGTATCTGAGCCTTCATATAAGGAATTAGAAAAAAGAGCATTCGATGATATTGCCAAAGCCTACGCTGCTTATGTTAAAGGTGAATTAGAATGGATTAGGGGCATATATATTTCAACTTCTTCTCAATCAACTTGATTAAAAAATCATATATATTATTACTGTTCGACCCTTTCAGGGTCGTAAAATTGATTCTTGATTTTTCTACAATCATGTTACCCTTATGGGGTAATTCATCGTCTACAATTAATTGATCAAACACTTCTCACCTCTCACTTCTTACTTCTCACTCTTTACTGATGACTGCTAACTGATGACTGTCATTTCCCCTTGCGTTCCATCCATTCTTCATTGAAGGTTTTTGGAGAGAATTTTAAGGCTGCACGTCTTTTGTCCCAGCTGTTTTTGAAGATGGTGGAGAATGCAATATTCTTAAGATTGGCATTGCCGCGATTCATCGTTGTACGGTTAAGCATCGCGCGTTCCCAGAAATACCATACCGCTCTTTCAGTTTTACTGCTAAATCCTTCTGCCACATAATTTTGACGGTTATAAAGCAGGTATTTGTGGAGATCGATATTTACCGGGCAAACCTCGGTACAGTTGCCGCATAAAGAAGATGCAAAACTCAGATGACCGTATTCTTTAAATCCATTATAAAACGGGGTAATCACAGAACCAATGGGTCCACTGTAAGCCTTTGCATAAGTGTGGCCTCCTATATTTTTATAAACGGGGCAGGCATTGAGACATGCGCCACAACGGATGCAGGCCAGAGCTTCACGTTGAGGTACTTTTTCAAGAAGGGTGCTGCGGCCGTTATCGAGAAGGATAACATACATTTCTTCAGGGCCATCCTGTTCGGCACGCTTGCGCGGACCTGTGTAAACAGAATTGTAATTGCATATTTTCTGACCGGTTCCAAATGTAGAGAGCAGTGGAAGAAACAGGCTCAGATCATTCACAGACGGAAGTAATTTTTCAATTCCGGTTATTACAATATGTACTTTGGGAAAAGCGGTGCATAATCTTGCATTTCCTTCGTTTTCAAGGACATGTACGCCGCCTATATCAGCAAGTAAAAAATTGGCGCCGGTAATTCCGGCTCCTGCCTCAACATATTTCTGCCTGAGAATTTCGCGGGCTTTTCGAGTTAACTGTTCAGGTGTATAATCTAAGGGTGTACCCAGTTTTTCGTGAAACAGCGCCGCAATGTCTTCTTTCGACTTATGCATGGCCGGTGTAACGATATGATAGGGAGGTTCGCCGTCCAGCTGCTGAATATATTCACCAAGATCCGTTTCAACACTTTCAATACCGTTGTGTGTCAGGAATTCATTGAGTTTTACCTCTTCGGTAACCATGGATTTTGATTTGACGATGCTTTTTACGGCATGTTTTTTCAAAATAGCATAAATCTCATCCTGGGCTTCTTTCACATCCTGTGCCCAGATGATTTTGCCGCCGTTCTTTTTGAAATTGGTTTCCCATTCAATGAGATACCTGTCCAGGTTTTCGACAACTTTTCGTTTGATCATTCCAGCCCTTTCACGGGCAAGGGTAAGGTTTTCAAACTGTTCTTTACCTTTTATGACGGCAGTATTGTACTTGCCGATATTAAAATTGATTCTCTTCCGCAGTTCAAGGTCAAATGCTTTCTTTTCGGATTGCTGTTTAAAAGTTATTGATGGAACCGGCATCTTGTGAATTGTTTTTTTAGAAGATTAACCGACCTGGAATTTTAATTTATCAGAAACAGCATTGCAGATACGATCAAATATTTCGCTAACAGTACCAAGACCATTTACGACAGATAATTTCCCTTGCCTGGAATAATGACTGGCAACAGGACTTGTTTCCCGGTTATAAACTTCAAGACGTTTACGGACAGTTTCTTCATTATCATCGCTGCGGCCACTGGTTTCACCTCTTTTCAGAAGTCGTTTCACCAATTCATTTTCATCTACTTCCAATGAAACCATAATGGTAATTTCTGTACCCAGTTCTGTCATAAGTTTATCAAGTTCATGTGCCTGAACTACGGTTCGGGGAAACCCGTCAAAAATATAGCCTGGTCCTAATAGATTTCCACTCAGTTTGTTTCGGATCATTCCGATCACCACTTCATCGGGTACGAGGTGGCCTTCATCAATATATTTTTTAGCTAGCAGACCCAGTTCTGTTTTATTTGCTTTTTCTGAGCGTAACAAATCACCGGTTGAAACATGTAGCAACCCATATCGTTCTATCAGTTTTTCGCTTTGGGTGCCTTTTCCCGCTCCCGGTGGGCCGAATAGGATGATATTCAGCATATAATCAATTTCCCTTTAGTTTGTAAATATCCTTATAATGTCTTCCTTTCCTGTCAAAATCAAGTCCGTAACCGATGAGAAAATCATCAGCTGCCTCAAATCCAACATATTCTGGTTTAACATTGTACTTTAATGCTCCTGGTTTAAAGATCAAAGATGCGATTTTTATATCTGAAACGGGAATTTCTTTTAATTGCTTGGACAATTCAAAAATTGTTCTTCCCGTATCAATGATGTCTTCTATTATGACAATGTTGCGACCGCCAAGATTTTCATCAACCCCAATCAATGTTTTCATGTTTTCACCGGGATTCATCCCGGTATAAGAGGCGATTTTTACGAACGAGATTTCATATGGGAAATCTATATTCTTCAAAAGATCGGAGGCGAAATAAAATGAACCATTTAGTATTGCCAAAAAAACAGGATCTGTATTAGTTAAGTCCCGGTTCATATTAATGGCCAGTTGGCTTATTCTTTCAGCGATAGCCTCCCTGGAAATAAATTTTTCAAAAGTTTCCCCCAAAACCTCTACCTGATCTTTCATAAAAACGGCGCTTCTAACGGTTGGTGCAAAGGTAAAATCTTAAAGCTGAATATTGTCGAATATAATAGCCCAATTTCAGTATTCAGTTCTTGTTGAATAATCTAATTTTATACCAGGCAACCTTCAGGCTTAATATTACGTCTCATATTTATATCAGAAATGTGAATGTGGATTTGGTTTTTCTATACTTTGGAAAAACCCGGGAAAATATATAGGTTTTAATTTCATTTTATTGTTTTTAGTACATTAAGCATGGGTTTGTTTATCTGGTTGCATTTCAGGATTGTATATAATTAGGAAAATTGAAAATAATTCAGTAAGTTTACATTTCCAAAATATCAGGATGGCTTTCAGATTGCGTTATATAGCACTAATCTCGCTGCTTCAACTGGCATTTTTAACTGCTATGGCCACTCCTAAGGTGAGTTTTACGGTTTCATTTTCATCCGGGTGCAGTCCGCTTTCTGAAAGTTATTTCAATCTTACAACGGGTGGCACCGGGCCTTATACTTATTATTGGGTATTGGGGAATTCGAATACCTCAACACTCAAAGATGCAAGTGCCATCTATTATGTTCCCGGAAAATATCATATTACACTCGTAGTCACAGATTCAAAGGGTAATGTAGATTCAGCCTCTCAAACGATCACGGTATTTAAAAATCCGACAGCTGATTTTTCTGCCGATAATCTTGTTGGATGCGCACCCTTAAAGGTTAATGTTAAAGATTTAAGCTCAGGAGGTTCGGCCGGCATTTCGCAATGGTTATGGGACTTTGGAGACGGAAATACATCTACAAGTCAGAATCCGGGTACGCATACCTATTCCAAACCGGGTTATTACAACATTTCGCTGGAAGTCATTGATTCAAATGGATGCACAGCTTCTGTTATCAAGAAATCTTATATTTATGTTGATCAGCCTCCGGCGGTTAATTTTTCTGCTTCGGTAAACTACGGGTGCAAACCGCCTTTAACCGTAAATTTTTCCGGTTCGGTAACTCCAGCGAGAAATGTGAAATATTTATGGGATTTCGGTGACGGTACTACTGCTACAGGTGCCACACCATCAAAAACTTATAATGCAAAGGGAGGATATACTGTTACGCTTACAGTAACAGATTCGCTGGGATGCACATCATCAAAAACAATTACCAATTTTATTTATATCGGAAAACCCGTGGCATCTTATACGACTTCCGGGACACATGGATGCGCACCTCTTACGGTAAAGTTTTCGAATACCTCTACCGGCACACCTCCCGGAACTTCCTTTATATGGAGATTTGGGGATGGAACCACTTCTACGGATTTAAGCCCTACACATACCTATGGAGCGGGTAGTTATACAGTTACACTCATCGTGATTACACCAGGGGGATGTACCGATACCCTTGTTTTGAATAATGTTATCGCCAGGGCCCCATACACACCCAGTTTTTTGACAGATACTTTTTTATGCCAATTACCTTATAATGATTATTTTACAAATACAACGCCGAATAATGCCACGGTACAATACTGGGATTTTGGGGATGGGTCTCCGAAAGTTTCCGGGAATTCCGTTTCGCATAAATTTCCAAAATCGGGTGGGTATTTTACAATTACATTAACAACTTATGATGCATACGGTTGTGTAGAAACGCTTGTAAAAAAAGATTATGTATTCGCAGGCCCAACTTATGCTTTGTTTACTCCGGATAGCGTTCAGGGTTGTGCACCGCTAACAGTCACTTTTAAAAACGAATCAAAAAGTGCCGATTCAATTGTTTCATACCATTGGAATTTTGGAAACGGAAACACCTCAGATCAAAAAGATCCGCCGACACAAACATATTCGTTACCAGGTACTTATACGGTAACCCTCACAATCAAAACAAAACATGGATGCATTGAGACCTACCAGGGATATGTTTCTGCCGGTACGAAACCCGACGCCCGTTTCACATCTTTTCCCGATTCCGGTTGCCTGAATATGCTCCGGCATATCCATTTTATTAACCTGACCAATAAAGGTACCGGGGCTGTACAAGCCAATATGTTTTATTGGGAAATTGGCGGACAAGTATATAAGACGACAAGTGATTCGCCTTTTACCTTCCGTTTTGATGAACCTCCCGGAAAGTATCCTGTAACACTTATTGCGTATAATAATAGCAGTTGCCCTGATTCTATTACCAAAGATTCACTCATTATTGTAATGCCACCATGGGCAAGGTTCGGTGTGATTCGTGATACATGCGCATTGCAGAACAGGCTCACTTTTGTAGATGCATCTATTGGCGCATCCCATGTGGAATACTATTTTGGGGATGGAGACTCTTCGGATCTGAGGGATCCTACACATGTATACCAGGATTCCGGGATGTATTATCCTATTGAAGTCGCTTATGATAGTTTAAATCACTGCAGCGATACTTTTTCATATTTTATGAGGCCGCCGCAGTTTGCAGGTTTATATATAAAACCTCCATGGAAGGATTCCATTGCGGCACTTAGCTCCACCATGGGCTGCAGTCCGCTCACGGTCAGATTCAGAGTTTTTGACAATGATACGGCCATTAATACAATTACATGGGGTGATGGAGATACTACAATCCTATCATCGCCTTTCTATTACGGACCGTTTTATTACCTTGATACTTTTACTGTTGAACACACCTATAATAGTCCGGGTACTTATACCGTATCCATGCATGACATTAATGATAAAGGATGTAAGGATACATTTCAAATGAAGCCCAAAGTGCAGGTCCTGGGATTAAAATCTGTTTTTTCGGTCACACCCGTAAAAGGGTGCGTCCCGCTTACTGTCACACTCTATGATTCTTTTCCAAATCTTGCCGGAATCAGAATAAACCATTATGACATGGGGAATGGCGATACTATTCACGTGAGTTCGCAGATAATGAGATATACCTATACAAAGCCTGCTCCGGATCAGGAAAAGGGCTTTGCAGTAAAGTTGATTGTTGGAAATATATCATGTACAGACACAGCCAGGAAGTTTGTTTTCCCAATACAGCCCACGGCTATCATTGATGAATTTAATGTTTCAAACTGCGATTCGGTTGCTTATGTATTCACAACCGAAACCAAAGGGATTAAACCATTTAATTATATGTGGGATTTCGGTAATGGGGATAGTATTGCAGGTACACAGGCAAACCATACTTTTGGGGTAGGATCAAACAGGGTTAAGGTGAGGATTACAGATTCTTTAGGTTGTGTCGATACATTGTCAGCTCCTATTACAGTGATGAGCAAAAAGGATTCTGCGGCATTCATAATCAAGCTATCGCAGGGAAATTGCCCACCTATTACAGCAAACTTTATAGACTCATCCAGGTTTGCTGTACCCGGGGCGCACCAATGGCTTTGGGATTTTGGTGATGGATCGGCTTCAACACTTCAAAATCCGTCTAAGGTTTATTATTTTCCGGGCAATTTTACCATTACGCTCAAAATTAAGGATGCTGTAGGCTGTACTTCGACCGTTATTAAACTTAATGTAATCATTATCAAAGGGCCAACGGGTGAATATTCAATTACGCCATTACATGGTTGTGTGCCAGTCACAGTTCATTTTCTGGCTATTTCAAGTAATGCTACAAAATATTCCTGGGATTTTGGTGATGGGTCGCCATTTGGTCCCAACGACACTGCAACACATACATACAGGTATCCCGGAACATTTATCCCATCCCTGGTATTGGGAGATAATACTTGCACTTATCCGCTACCGCCAAAAGACACAATTGTTGTCGGGCCTCAACCTGTGCCTGCGTTTGGGTACGATTCAACCTGTTCAGGACTTCCCCTGACTTTTAAAGATCTTTCAACTTCGAAATCTAAAATTATTGATTGGCTCTGGGATTTTGGTGATGGGAATAGCAGTTTCTTGCAAAATCCGACGCATATTTATCATAAAAACGGATTTTATACAGTGACACTTTCTGTGACAAATATAAATGGATGTTCCAAATCGATAACAAATTCAGTTAAATACGGAGATATCATTGCCAGGCTTTCAGCTTCAAAAACGGGGTGCATCGGATCACCGGTTCAATTTAAAGATCATACGATAAGTGACTCAGCAATAAAATCATGGACCTGGATATTCGGAGATGGCAGCAGTTCCCGCCTGCAAAATCCTACGCATATCTATTTGAAGAAAGGGATTTATCCGATTTCTTTATATGTGGAGAATTACAAAGGGTGTTTTGATACGTTAAGGAACGGAGCCTATGTTATCATCGGCGATACTACAGCACCTTTATCTCCGAATGTATATAGAGTGACAGTTATTGATGACCATAATGCGGAAGTGGATTTCAGTGAAAACAAGGATTTTGATTTCAAGAAATACCTGATTTATACACGTGATGAAAGCGGGAAAGTAAGGATGGTTGATTCTGTGCTTTTTGCTTCCGACACCATTCATACTGTAGGCGGGTTAAATAATCTCCACCATTCTTTGTGTTTCCTGGTTCAGGCTGTTAATGTCTGTGGCTTTAAATCAGATACCCTGGCTTCATTATATCATTGTACCATAAACCTTGGTGCCAATCCCGGAATCAATGAAGCGATCCTGAATTGGACACCGTACCAGGGATGGCCCGTAGCGCTCTACAAAATATACAGGCAGGGTAATGAATTACCTCCGCAATTTAATTTCCTGGATTCAGTCCCGGGTACACAGTTGAAATATATTGATACAAGTGTCGTATGTTTCCGGTCGATGGTTTACCGAGTGGAAGGTTTTGAGAAAAATGGAAACCTGCAGGTTTCCTGGAGTGATACAGCAGCTACAATACCCATTCATGTGCCCCATGTGCCTCCTGCAGATATGTTAAGGGCCACAGTGGAAAATAACAAAAGCACAAGGGTAGAATGGATACCTGTACCACATGGACATGTAAAAAAATGGATGCTCGAAAAATCTGCCGATGGTGTCAATTTCCAATTGGTTGATACGCCTATCGTTTGCAGTGTTTTATCAGTGGCTGACCAGAAAGTTGATGTCCAGAAAAATTCATATACTTACAGGCTACGGATTCTTGACAGTTGTGGTGATCTGGGTCCTTACAGCGAAATCGGGAAAACCATTCTGCTTTCAATTGATACAACTGTTGATGTAAGGCCCAGCCTTGTCTGGACCTCCTATAAAAACTGGCCTGAAGGCGTTCAGTATTATGATATCTATAGCGAAGCCGTTGACAAGAATTTTAACTGGCTTGCCCGGACCGTTTCAGGGCAGGATACAACATATGTAGATAATATTACAGATCTGAACAGCCTTCCAAACTATACCTATCATGTTGTGGCACATCGAAATGGAACAATTTTGAACCCTAATGTGAATCTCGGAATTACCAGTATGTCAAACGATGCCACACTGAGGCCCCATTCCAGGTTATTTATCCCGAATGTATTTACTCCCAATGGGGATGGTATAAATGATTCATTCTTTGTACAGGGATTGTTTATCAAATCATTTCATATTAAGATATTTGACCGTTGGGGTACCAAAGTATTTGAAGCCAATTCCATGAAGGATAAATGGAGCGGATCATACAAAAACGGCCCTCCTGTAATGGATGCTTATAAATACCTTATCTATTACCTTGGGGTGGATAATATTGAAAGGTACACGGATGGATGGGTAACTATTCTCTTATAATCTGCAGACTCTTATTATTTTACGAATGGACTGTTTAAAGCGCCATTAATAACAAGAAGTCGTTTCAAATCATGATTAAAAGGCGAAACGAGATCAAGAGGTGTTCTGCCATTTATATCTTTAATATTGAGATTAGCGCCATGATTGATAAGTAATTCAGCAAGATCTGTATGGTCATGTACAACCGCAATATGAAGCGGGGTAGCTCCCGAATTGTCAATCGCATTTACATTGGCTCCATGGTCAATGAGCAATTTGGCAAGCTCGGTATGTCCCGAAAAAGCAACAATATGAAGCGCATTACCTTTTCTTCTGTTCGGTTGATTTGGATCAGCGCCATTTTTTAACATAAAGTCGAGCATTCCAAGTCTTTTAGCAGAATCCAATGGCCCCGGATCCAATAACCACTCAAGAGGTGTCACGCTATCTTTGGAATAAATATTAATGCTCACTCCTGCATTCATAAGTATAGTTATAGATTCCGGTTGTCCATACTGTGCTGCAAAATGCATGGCTGTGAGACCGGATGAAGTGGTAATATAAAGATTGGCTTTGTTATCTATATAATATTTCAGAATCTCAGTGCGCCCGTTTCCGGCTGCGTAAATAATGGGTGACCATTGATATTTATCTTTTGCATTCACATCGGCACCATGGGCGATAAGCATTTTTACAAGATCAAGGTTATTATTGAACGTCGCCCTGTCGAGAAGACTAAGCCCCATAGAATCAATAGCGTCGGTACCCGCTCCTTTTTTGAGGAGAAAAGTACACATGTCTGTAAAATTCCTGTAAACGGCTACGGATAAGGCCGAGATATCATTTTTGTTTTTCTCATTGATATTGGTACCATGTTTTATGAGATACGCTGCAATATCAAGATGATCACCTTCTGCTGCTGCATCGAGCGGCGTATGTCCCGTTCCGTCAATGCCATTGATATCCTCATGATGTTTTACATGTTTTTTGACAGAATCCATGAGTCCTGCCCTGCAGGCATTCTGAAAAGCTCCTCCACCTGAAGCATTCACATTCTGGAATTTAAAGACTTCGGGATGCCCATCTTTTTGTGCAAAAGCAAACTGAAAACAAAAAGCTGAAATACTGAGTAAGAAAATGAGTCTGAATGAATATTTCATTGGTTTTTATATATGATTGAACGCTTTTTTAGCCGCTTCGTTTATATTTAGGTTACTTTTGTACAAAATTACTATGTGAAGATATTTTATCCTGGTGCAAAATAAGGCATCCTTTTTGTAAGTCGTATAAACGTCAGGACATAAAATTCATTATCTAAGACAGATGAACAAGTCGATACTCAAAAAAATTTGCACTGCCTTATGTTTATTCATTGTTCTTTGTGTTACAGCAAAAGCGCAATATGAAAGTATCCGATCTCCCTTATCAGATGAAGAAAAAGAACGGATAAGCAGGTATAACCTGAAATCCATGAAACTTTATTTTGTAGCCGATAATCATGATTCCCTCGTACAATCCATGCAATACGACCGCAATGGCAAGCTGGTACGGACATTGTCAGAAGGCATTATTTACAATTATAAATACGATAAAGACGAGAATACCATCGAAATGACCGATTCGATGCTGAAAAACAATGACGGCAAAGAACTTAGTGACACGTTTAAGTTTCAATATGATGCCAACGGTTACCTGAAATATGCCAGGTTCAACGGCGACGAGTCTTTTTTTATCTACGATCCGAAATCATATACGCTGGTGGAAACCCGTCATGACCACGCCTGGCCAGAACCTGTAATAAGTGCCTATACCTATGATCCAAACAAGGAAATCACGGAAATGCACTATACAAATCCTTCTGATCAGAGTAAAATAACAGAGAAAATCACATATAATGATCACGCAAAAGTGTTGAAGGATTTTATCACCCGTACTTATGGAGACGGGAATGTTGATACTGTCATTACTACTTATAGCTATAATGAGAGAGGCAAACAAAGTTTAGAGGAAACCTATTCTTCATCGCTTATTGGTAAAGACCATAGTTTTACAAGGTCTCGTACCATCAGAAAGGATTTTTATGATAGCCAGGACCGCATGATTGAGGAATTTCTTTTTGAAAATGGCAAAGAGAAGGATCGTTATATTTTTACCTATGACGATTATGGCTATGAACCTATTTCAGAGACCTATTATAGTAATGGAATCCAGCAGCGGGTTGACAAATTTACCCTGGACGAACACGGCTTACCTGCTACTCTTACAGAAACAGAAGGGGATGTGACCACCAGGTACCGTTACGAGTTCAGCCGCTGGTAGAAATTGTCTTTACTAAGATTTTTAGGATGTGACAGATTTTAAGATTGAGAAGGCTCTCAATTAAATATTTTTATCATGAAAGAAGGATTGTAAATTCTCTGATTTTATCTCAAAATCCAGTTAATCCCATAATCCTGGTTCAGACAGCTTACACCACTACGTTCACAATCTTTCCTGGGACAACAATAATCTTTTTCAGAGGGTTGCCATCTGTCCATTTTGAAAGATCCATGTTTTTGATTTCATCTTCAACCTGCTCTTTGGAGAGACTTAAAGGCAATTCAATTTTAGCACGCAGTTTACCATTGACAGATACCGGATATTCAAAACTGTTTTCGGCGGTATAGCTTTCGATATAAGCAGGATAGGGGGCATAAGCCACAGAAAGACTGTTGCCGAGTTTTTCCCATAATTCCTCTGCAATATGGGGTGCAAATGGCGAGATCAATATCACCAGCGGCTCCAGTATCTCCTTTTTATGACATTGGTATCCACCCAGATCATTTACGGCAATCATTAATGAACTGACGCATGTATTGAGATTGAAACGCTCTATATCATCTTCTATCTTTTTGATGGTTTTATGAAGGGTTTTCAGTTCTTCGGCATTGGGTTTATCTTCATTTACCAGCCAGTTCCCATCCCGGTCATAAAACAGTCCCCAGAAACGCTTCAAAAAGCGGCTTACCCCATCTATACCCTTGGTATCCCAGGGTTTTGATTGTTCTATCGGCCCCAGAAACATCTCGTACATCCGGAAAGCATCACATCCATATTTTTCAATCACTTCATCCGGGTTGATGACATTGTATTTGGACTTAGACATTTTTTCGACTTCGGACTTTGTTCTGAATTGATCTGAGCCTTCTCCGGTTTTAGTAAAATTACCATTTTGCCAAAAACCACCTTCACATTTAAATATGAAATCCTTATAATCTGTTCTCCATTTAATAAATGCATCTATGTCCAAAATCGAATTATCCACTAATGAAACATCAACATGAATTTCTCTTGTATCATCCTTTAATAATTCTGAACTGATAAAATAATAATTCTCTATACCCTGATCATTTATTCTTTTATCAAGGCTTATTTTTTGTGATACTCCTTGTATCATCCCCTGATTAATCAATTTCTTAAACGGCTCTTTGGTGCTTACCAGGCCCCTGTCAAACAAAAACTTATTCCAGAACCGGGAATAAAGCAAATGCCCTGTAGCATGCTCGGCGCCTCCGATATAGAAGTCAACATTTTTCCAGTATCGCTCTTTGTCTTTGTCAACAAAATCAAAGTCATTATCAGGATCCATATACCTCAGATAATACCATGATGAACCTGCCCATCCCGGCATGGTGTTCGTCTCGCGGCGGCCATCAGGTGTGTTTACCCATCTATCAACGGAGGCAAGTGGAGATTCTCCGGAGCCGGTGGGTTTATAGCTTTCTACTTCAGGCAGTTCAACCGGTAATGCATCAAAAGGAACAGGATAGGGGAGACCATTTTTATATACAATCGGGAAAGGCTCACCCCAATAGCGCTGCCTGCTGAAATTGGCATCACGCAAACGATAATTTGTCTTCATTTTTCCGAGTCCGTCCAGTTCTATTTCATTGATAGCACGTTTTATGGCCTGGTCAACCAGTAAACCATTCAGGAAGTCAGAGTTTACCAGGTAGCCTTCCTTGGCATCATAACTGGCTTCTTCCACATTTCCGCCCTCCACGACTTCAATTATCGGCAGGTTGAAATGTTTTGCAAAAGCCCAGTCCCGGCTGTCATGTCCCGGTACGGCCATAATGGCCCCTGTACCATAATCTCCCAGAACATAATCAGCAATCCAGATGGGAATTTCTTTTCTTGTAAAAGGATTTATCGCATAAGCCCCTGAGAAAACACCACTTACTTTGGTTTCGGCCTTTCTTTCCCTTTCAGATTTTAATTTGGCTTGGGCAACATATTTTTCAACCTCAGATTTTTGGTCCTGACTGGTAATAACAGAAACAAGTTCATGTTCAGGCGCGAGAACCATAAAGCTGGCACCAAAAATAGTATCAGGGCGGGTGGTGAAGATGCGGATTTTCGCCTCACCCCCAGCCCCTCTCCCCGAGAGAGGGGAGCCAGAGTCAGACGTACTTTGTACGTCTTCCGTATTCTCAGCCCCGAACCTCCCTTGCATTCCCCCCCCCTCCATCGGAGAGTGGCCGGGGGTGAGGCCATTTGCCAGATTAAGCCTTTCTTTGATTTGTATTAGAACATTTTCCAAATCGTTAATCACTTCTTCATTGGTGAACCTGATAACATCGAACCCAATTTGGTTAAGGATTGAAGTCCTGAATTCGTCTTGTTCCTTTTGTGAGTTGTGAATTTCGCCATCAACTTCAACAATCAGTTTTTTTTCAAGACAAACAAAGTCAGCGATATATTTATCAATGGCATGTTGCCTCCGAAACTTGAAACCCATTTTACTGTTTCTCAGCGCTTCCCATAATATTTGTTCTGCCTCCGTTTGTTCTTTTCTGTTTGTGCGTGCATTAGTTTTTAGCGTGCCCCAAATTGTTTTATCGGAGGTCATGTATCCTGGGTCATTCGCCTCACCCCCGGCCCCTCTCCCAGGGAGAGGGGAGCCAGAGTCAGACGTACTTCGTCCGTCTTCCGTATTCTCAGCCACGAAAGTCCCTTGCATTTCCCCCCTCTCCATCGGAGAGGGGCCGGGGGTGAGGCGAAAATCAACCTCTGCCCCTACTGATTTTCCAATCCAGTTGGTCTGCATGTCTTTTACCGCCTGTGGCCAGTCGATATCATTAAGATCTTGCAAGAGTCTGTCGGCATAAGCGGTGATGCGCAAAAACCATTGTCTCATTTTACGCTTTTCAACAGGGTATCCACCACGCTCGGAAACACCGTCTTTTACTTCCTCATTGGCAAGCACTGT
Source organism: Bacteroidota bacterium (assembly GCA_013288555.1). Classification (GTDB taxonomy): domain Bacteria; phylum Bacteroidota; class Bacteroidia; order CAILMK01; family CAILMK01; genus JABDEJ01. The sequence continues at coordinate 56,524 of JABDBQ010000009.1, forward strand.
TCCAAGAGCTTCACACCAGTTCACTTCACTCTCGCCAATATAAGCCAGTCGGTAATCCATTAATATTTTCTGCTGTTCCGCTTCGCTGAAATTGTTCCATTGCTCGGCAGTAAAATAAGTATTGCCATTCTTTTCAAAATCCCTGATCAGGTCATTAATATGTTCAGCACAGTTGGTTTTCGGATTGTACCAGCTTTCAAACAACTGGATAAAAATCCATTGCGTCCATTTGTAAAATTTGGGGTCTGAGGTTTTTACTTTTCGGCTCCAGTCGAACGAAAGACCAATCTTTTTCATCTGGTCTTCGTATCGTGCGATATTTTTATCTGTAAAACCTTCAGGATGGTTTCCGGTATCAATAGCAAACTGTTCTGCAGGCAACCCAAAGGCATCATAGCCCATGGGATGCAGTACTTCAAATTGCTTGTTTCTTTTAAAACGCGCCACGATATCAGAAGCAATATATCCCAGCGGATGCCCTACATGGAGGCCTGCACCTGATGGATAGGGGAACATATCAAGCACATAATACGGCGGTTTTTCGGGGTTTTCTGTGGCTTTAAAAGTCTCATTCTTTTCCCAGAATCGTTGCCATTTCTGTTCTATTTCATTCGGGTTATACTGCGGCATTCAGCTTATATTCTATTAGTAATGATCTTGTAAAAGATGGCAAAGTTAAGGAATGAAAACGGAAGGAGGGAAGAGCATCCTTTTTTGCGGTTCAGATAAATCTTGAGTCATATGCCCAATGCAGTAATGCCTGCCGCTGTCCTTTTCTACAGGAAGTATCTCCCTGTATGCAGTTCAATTCCAATTGCCTGATATGCCTGCGCATGGCATACCACCGACTTATTTGCCGCGCATCATCATCAGTTCTTCTTCCCATATAATATCTGCAATACCATTGAAACCATCCTCTTGGGTCCTGCGGATGTATCCAACCTTTTTGCTGCCATACTGAAATAGGCTGCGATGCCTCAACGCCAAAATAATTCAGGTTTTTATCATGTCCCTTTTTACGTTCAGGTAATAATTTCGCTTCACTGAACCAATCCCGGGGAAATTCGTCAATACAATCGCGCAAATATCTTCCACCAAAAATACCGAGGGCCAGCATTTCCATAGGTGTCAGCTGTGGCTTAAAATGCGGATCAAAATTTTTACCAACAGGTTCTGTACATGCATAGGAATAATCTTTTTGCATCTTATCATTTACGACAATTATTCTGCTCATTTTTAATAATTTCCAGCTTCAAATATAGACGAAACAGGCAGAAAGCTTGCTGGCACCCGATTTTGAAAGGTTAATAAAATTATCAATTTATTTTTTTATTTCGTTTAAATGCTATTTTTGCCATCTTAATTTTTTAACAACCTTTAAAATTCTCACATTCATGAAAAAAATCTTACTATTTTCTTCCCTTGCAGTTTTGGTAATTAGCTTTTCATCATCTTGTAAAAAGGCAACGACCAACAATCCGGTTTCAGTGACTAATTCAATGTCTGCTACAATAAACAGTATAGCATGGACCGCAGGGACGGTTACCGGCACCACTAACTCAGGCACATTATTTATTTCAGGAATAAACTCAGGTAGCGGAACCGGGATATCAATGGAGATGCCTTCGAGTACGACAGCAGGAACCTATACTATTTCAAATTCTTCTGTGAATTATGTTATCGGATATTCAAGTTCAACAAGCTCAAGCATTATGACTGCAGGTACACTTGTAGTGAGTTCAAATGCTAATAATACCATTTCAGGTACATTCAATGGCACACTCACTGATCCGGTTAGCATGGGTACTTCAACCGTTAGCAATGGTACTTACACTGTTAAATATCAGTAGTTCAATGTTTTAATTTAAATATAAAAATTTATACATGGATGCCCGGATATCTAAAAGATTCCGGGCATTTTCTTTTTTAAGATTTACAAGTGCAACCTTACATGAAATATTAAGAAATTGTAAATTCGCAGCGTTTCATTCACTCATTAATAAAACTACAACGCATGAAAAAGATTTCAGGATTGCCAATCCTCGTATTCCTTTGTGCCGGAATTTTCGTTTCCTGCACCAAAACCACCAGCCCAACCAGCAACTCAACTCCAAATAATAGTGTTAAGTCATCTATGACTGCCACTGTTGATGGAAACGCCTGGGTAGCCAGTAATTTTAGCGGAGCCAATATCAGCGGAACCCTGCAGATTGAAGGTGCTGCTTCCGATGGAAGCCAGATTACATTGGGCATTCCAGCTTCATCTAAAACGGGTTCTTTCGCTGCCGGAGGAACAAATCCTTACCAGGCTACGTACCAGTCAGGGGTAACTTACTGGCGTCTTATAACCGGTACTTTTAAAATTACATCTATTGGAAGCAATGCAGTTTCAGGAACATTTTCAGGGTCATTTACCAATACCACAACCAATGCGACTATGAATATTTCAGGCGGGGTATTTACTTCGAGTTATCAATAAGATTGACAGAGAATAACTTATGATTACACCCGGGTAAATATTTTATCCGGGTGTTTTTGTTTATAAGCGTATAGATTGTGTTGGGTTTTTTCGTAGTAGATTGAATTAGCTTAAGCCTCGCTGGTTTTTCAAAACTTGCGAGGTTTTGCTGAAAGTGAAACAAATTCAAAAATATTTTCAGTTGTAATGTATTGAAATAATTAAAGTTAAAAAATATTTTTACAAATCACCCACCCACTTTGGCACTTCGCTATATATGTATGTAAAAGCCGATGTGATAATCCCGAAGAAGTCGGGACAAGTTGTGCTAATATGTTGATGTGCTAATTGGCTTACGGCGAATAGCGATCGAGAAGTAAATCATGAAATCATTTTATCCTATAAATCCTGATTCAGACAAAATGCAAAAGATAAACCGGCCTTTAAGGCCATTCTGGATTGATCTTTTATTGTTATCTATTGATAATCGTCAACGAGTTACGTGTATTTAATTGAAAATTAAAATATTAAAAAACTAAAAAATTGAAAAAACATCAATATCAATTCAGAATAGTCAAAAAGGGCGTTTTCTGGAATTTATCAATCAGAAAACAACAGAAACAGCCTTCGTCAAGACTATGGCGTTCAAAGAAAGGTCGTTTTATGGCATACTGTTTAACGCTTTCCATTCTGGTTTCACACTTTCGAAAAGACAAAATGAAAAAGATAAACCAATGTTTTTTGCTAGTCTGGCTTGATATTTCCCTGTTATTGCCTGATACTTGTCAATGAGTTATGTGTAAATTATTTAATATCAACTGTTTAAAAAATGGAAAATAAATTCCCTGTTATAACAGGAAGAACAGGCCAGAATGGTCTGAAATGCCTGTCCCGCCTGTCCCGACCTACACGGGGATTTCCCGGGATGGGTTTTGTTTGGACAGATTATTATTGCGAGCGTGAAAGTCCGAAGCAATTGTTTCACAATTCCGGCAAACCGCAAAACCCAAAGCCATTCCCTATCTTTGCATGAATAATATGATTTTAAACAGCTTCATCATCATAGGCATTTGCCTTTTTTTTGGTGCCTTCTTTTCGGGGATGGAGATTGCCTATTTGAGCGCCAACCAATTGAGGGTGGAACTTTTGAGCAAAAAAGGCTTCCTGCCCTCACGCATATTTTCATTTTTTTACAAACATTCTTCCCGTTTTTTTACTGCAACACTAGTTGGAAATAATATTGCCATTGTACTTTACAGTATTTATTCGGCAAGCCTTATTACTTTTTTTTTAACAACCTATACGGGCATCAGTCCCGATCACAGGAATTTGATTTTATTTATTCAGACGGTGTTGAGCAGTTTCGTGCTGTTGATCGTAGGTGAGTTTTTGCCAAAGATCTTTTTCAGGGCCAGGCCAAACCTGATGCTTAATATATTGGCATTGCCATTTGTGCTTTTTTATTGCCTGTTATATCCTTTGGTGATTATCATTGTTTTCCTTGCCCAACTTATCCTCAAGTCAATTTTTAAGATGGAATTTTCGCCACAGTCCCCGGAATTCACCAGGCACGACCTGTTTCACTATGTAAGCGAAAGCAGCCCTGTTGAGGAGGAAAAAGAAATGGACGTGGATAAAGAAATATTCCGCAATGCCATTGAATTTCCCTTTGTTAAAGTGCGGGAGTGCATGACCCCGAGGACGGACATCGTAGGCGTGGAGCAAAAGGACAGCATTGCCCATGCAAAAGAATTGTTTATCGAAAGCGGACATTCCAAATTGCCCGTATATCGTGAAACAATAGACCATGTAACGGGCTACATCCACCTGGTTGACCTGTATGCCAATCCTTCGAAAATTGAGGAAATAGTTATGCCGATCCTCATAGCTACAGAAGCCATGACGGCTACCGAGCTATTAAGGCAGTTTATTGAAAAACACAGGAGTATTGCGCTTGTCGTTGACGAGTTTGGAGGGACTTCCGGTTTAATAACCATGGAGGATATTATAGAACAGATAATAGGAGAGATTGAGGACGAACATGATGTTGATGACCTTATTGAAAAGAAAATAAGTGAAAGCGAATATTTGTTTTCGGGCCGGCTTGAAATAGACTATCTCAATGAAAAATATGCCTTTAATCTGCCGGAAGGTGATTATGAAACGCTGGGTGGTTTGATATTTTTTATCAACCAGAATATTCCAAAAGAAGGAGATGTCATCAGTTTGTCCCCTTTCAAATTCAGCATTATTTCTACTGACCAGGCCAGGATAAATGAAGTAAAAATGAAAATTTCGGTTTGAGAATATACTTTGATTGCCCTCATGGCCTGCCGAACATCTGAAACCATTACCTTTGCCACGGATTTTAATATTTTGACAAATTATATATGAAAATTGCAATTATAACAGGTTCTGCAGGACTTATCGGAAGTGAAGCTGCGGTATTTTTTTCGGATAAATTTGATTTGATCGTTGGTATTGACAATAACCTCAGACAATATTTTTTCGGTGAAGAAAGTTCAACGGACTGGAATAAAAAGCGCCTTGAAAATCAGTTAACCAATTACCGGCATTATGCGGCAGACATCAGGGATGTTTCCCAATTGGAATCCATTTTTAAGGAATATGGTTCAGATATTAAACTGGTTTTGCATACGGCGGCACAACCCAGTCATGACTGGGCAGCTAAGGAGCCTTTTACAGATTTCAGCGTAAACGCGACAGGGACGTTAAATATGCTTGAAATGAATAGGTTATATTGTCCTGAAGCTGTTTTTATTTTTACATCTACCAATAAAGTATACGGAGACAATCCAAATTTCCTTCCGCTTATAGAAAAAGAAACCCGCTGGGAAATAGATGAATCGCATCCTTATTTTAAAGATGGGATTGATGAGTTGATGAGCATAGACCAAACCAAACATTCACTTTTTGGTGCATCGAAGGTGGCAGCGGATGTATTAGTACAGGAATACGGGAGATATTTTGGAATGAAAACCGGGGTGTTCCGGGGCGGATGTCTTACGGGTCCAAACCATTCTGGTGCGCAACTTCATGGATTTCTGGCATATCTCATGAAATGTGCTATCACCGGGAATCATTATACGATATTCGGGTATAAGGGAAAGCAGGTTCGTGATAATATTCATAGTGCCGATCTTGTAAACATGTTCTGGCATTTTTACCAGGCGCCAAGGCCGGGAGAAGTCTATAATGCTGGTGGTGGCAGGTTCGCCAATTGCTCTATGATTGAAGCCATTGCAATATGTGAAGAAATCTCAGGAAAGAAAATAGATTACAGTTATAGTGAGACAAATCGAATCGGTGATCACATCTGGTATGTAAGTGACCTTTCCAAATTTATTTCACATTACCCTGACTGGTACTGGAAATACAATCTTGAGGATACCCTGGTTCAGATTCATGACGGCATAGCGGCGAGGCTTGAAACAGCGAAGTAAGTGCGAAGAGCGTAGAAAGAGAGCGGCTTCGCACTCCACTTTATCGCACTCCGCTCTTCTTATTTAACGCTGATTGAATACGTACTGGATAATATTTGCGCCCATTTTGAGCGCTTCCTGGCGTTTAAAATCAGGATCTTTGTGAACTTCAGGATCTTCCCAGCCGTCGCCAATATCGGATTCGAGAACATAATAGCAAACAAGCCTGCCATTGTATACTAAACCAAAGCCCTGCGCGGGTTTACCATCGTGTTCGTGAATTTTAGGGACACCATTTGGGAATTCATATTTCTGATGATAAATAGGGTGACTATATGGGAGTTCTATAAAACCAAGTTCAGGAAATACTTTTTTCATAGCAATTCTGATATATGGATCAAGCCCATAACTGTCGTTAATATTAAGAAAACCGCCTGCAATAAGGTAATTCCTTAAATTCTGGGCTTCAGCATCAGTAAATGTTATAGCACCGTTACCTGTGATATGAATAAACGGATAGTTGAAAATGTCTTTGCTACCTGGTTCAACAACATCTTCAGTTGAAGCGATATTTGTTCCAAGGTTTTTATTGCAATAAGCAATAAGATTTGGCAAAGAAGTTGGGCTCACATACCAGTTCCCGCCGCCATCATACTTCATTCTGGCAATTTTCAGGGTATTTGCAGGCTGACTGAACGAAGTCAGTACCAGAAATCCCGCTACAATGAGGCAATATTTTTTAAGCATTATACATGGAGTAACGCCGTAAAATTAGGAAAAATTGCGCTATTATCTCGTATTTGCATTAATAAGTAGGTTCAAATCGCATAGAGCATTGATTGGTATTCATCAATGAAATTGTACATTTTATGTTTTGGCAGGGCTTTTGTAAGTTGAATCATGAATGTTTAGAAAATGCAGGAAGGTAAAAATTTTCTATTATTTTAGCTAAATTTGAATTTGGAATAAAAATAAGGGTTTTAAATTGGATTTTTAATTAATAAAGAAATACATGAATAAGATTTTGTTAATCATTGGGTTTGCTTTTTTTTCTGCGGCGGCATTATTTGCACAAACAAACACACCACCGCCCCCGCCGCCCCCACCTGCACCAGCTGGCAAAAATATGCCACCACCGATTGCACCGAATAAACCTGCAGATGCAAGTGCGGTAAAATTTAATGAGTTGGTACATAATTTTGGGCAGGTAGCTTATAATTCAGATGTCAAATGCACTTTTGAATTTAAGAATACCAGTAATGAACCTGTAGCTATAAAGGATGTAGGCACTTCATGTGGTTGTACTACGCCAAGCTATTCCAAAGAACCTGTAGCTCCCGGAAAAACCGGTAGTGTGACGGCAAAATATGATAGCTCACGCATTGGAGCTTTTACTAAAACACTTACTGTTTATATTAATAATGATCAAATAAGGCTAATGATAAGGGGTACAATTCTTCCTCCTAAGTCTGATAATACGCCGCAATCAAAATAGCGATGAAAATCTTTTTTGGCTTGTTGCTGACATTTTTTCTGATTTCGGGTCATTCTTATGGGCAAAGTAATGATTCTAACCAGCAGACACCTGAACTTTCTAAATCTGATGTCAGTTTTAAGGAAACAGTATATAACTTTAAAACAGTTGATTTTAATTCAGATGTAAGCCATTCCTTTATCTTTACCAATACAAGTCATGCTCCGGTATCTATAAGCCGTGTAACGCCAAGTTGTGGCTGTACAACAACCGATTATACAAAGGGTCCAATAATGCCCGGAAAATCGGGATTCGTATCCATAAAGTATGATAGTACACGTCCTGGATATTTTTCAAAAAGTGTTACTGTAGTTGTTGGCGATGAGTCATATACACTTATTTTCCTTGGTACTGTGCAGTCTAACCCGAATGAGAAAACCAGTACACCACAAAATGCTACACATTATTAATTATTAATTCAGGATCATTTTATGTTAAAGTTAAATCGTTATAAATGAGGAAAATATGTATTTTGGCCGTGATACTTGCATTCAGTTTAAGAACATCTTACGCACAGGATCAACCTGGTCTGAGTGCATCTCACAGTGTGATTAAATTTAATGAGTTAACATATGATTTTGGTGTAAAAGCACTGGGAGCGGATGTTACTCATAAATTCGAATTTAAAAATGTGAGTAAGAATCGAATTGCAATTACTGAAGTAAAGGCAAGTTGCGGATGCACAACCCCTCAATATCCCACAGAACCAATAAAGCCTGGTAAAAAAGGGGTTATTACCGTAAAGTATGACAGCAAGCGTCCGGGAGTTTTTGTAAAAACACTAACTGTGAATATAAATGATGGCGAACAAGTCATTTTAACTATAAAAGGTGACATTAAATCTCCAAATGTTGGAGCGGCACTACCCAAATAGAAGTGTTATTTAGAAACTGTTTTTTTTTCGATTTTGTGTTCATTTTCTTCCATGAGCCTAAGCATAACACCCTCTTTTAAAGCGTAATCTGATGTGATGATTTTATGTATTCCCGTTCTTTTCAGTACATAATTTATCATAACCGCGGCCATTGAAATCATTTCAACCCTGAAAGCAGGAATTCCAGGGAAATACATAATTTCTTCCTGTGTTGCACTGATGATTTTTTGATATATATGTTCAAAATGAAAATAATCTATTTCATGATGCAACGAATACTGTGCTTTTTTTTCAAGGTTAAAGATATTGCGCTCCATCTTGCCTAATGACTCAAAAGAGCCTGATGCACCCACCAGTGTTTTAACGTTAAAGTTTAATGCCTGTTCCCAAAGTTCGGTCAGTTCAGTTTCAAGAAATGCTTCAACCTCGCTGATTTTATCTTCATGCATCGGATCCATTCCCGGGAATCGGTCAATAAGTCTGGCTGCACCTATTTCATAGCTTTTTATCCATGAAATTGATTTATTATTTCCAATGATAAATTCTACACTTCCGCCGCCGATATCCATAATCAGATGGGGTTGATCGCCAAGTGGGACAGCATTTTTGACGCCGGAAAATATCAGTTCTGCTTCTTCATCTCCGCTTATTGTCCTGATCGGTTGCCCGATAATAGTTTCGGCCTCTATGGCAAATAGGGGGCCGTTTTTTGCATTCCTGAATGTTGAAGTACCATATATTTCAACATTTGAAATTTCATAAGAGTCTACAAGGCTTTTAAATTCTTTCATGGCATCTATTCCCCGAATATAAGCTTCATTGCTTATCATAAGACTGTGAAAAGTGCCTTTACCCAGTTTCACCGGCAGCTGTAATTTTTCAAGAATTCTGAATTGCATTCCTTCCCATTCAAGGATGAGCAGATGGAACGTATTTGTCCCAAGGTCTATGACCGCAGCGCGAGAAGGCATCATGATAAAATTATGGTCAAATTTAGTTCATTTTATTCTTAAAGATTTCACATTAGAAATATAGGCATGTTATCTTATCATAGTCAGGAATGGAGCGCGTTTTCGACGATAAAATAATAGGTTATTACTTTTAATATTAGCTCTATTATCATAACTTTGCTGTTCTTTAATTTTGGGAATTGGGGAATTAGCTCAGCTGGTAGAGCGCTTCCATGGCATTGAAGAGGCCATCGGTTCGAATCCGTTATTCTCCACAAGTAAGAATGCCCTTCCGGGCATTTTTGCATTATAAGAATTAGCTCGGCTGAACGAGAATACCATCGGTAGGGCTATCGGTTTCCCGAGTACTCGGGATTATTCTTCACAAAAAAGCAGTCTGAATGGGCTGCTTTTTTTATTTCGACTTAGATCATTCCGCTCAAAAAAGAATAAATCTCTTTTGCTGCCCGTTGCGAAGCTCCCGGACCTCCCAAATTTTCCTTGAGAAGTTTATAATTGGCCTTCATGGTTTCGCGGTACGTGTGATCGTAAATCAATTTTTTCAATTCATCTGAAAGTGCTTTAGGCGTAAGGTCATATTGTATCAACTCTTTCACAATCATTTTGTCCATGATAAGATTAACCAGTGAAATGAAGTTAACCTTCACCAGCCTTTTCCCTATTTCATAAGACATTTTACTCCCCAGGTAGCAAACAACCTCAGGTACTTCAAGTAATGCTGTTTCAAGGGTAGCCGTACCGCTGGTTACAAGCGCTGCTTCTGAATTTACAAGAAGATTATACGTTTGATTGTAAACAATTTGTGTATCTCCATCAGAGCCGGTAATGCTTTGATAATAGTTTTGCTCAATTCCCGGAGCTCCTGCTATGACAAAACTAAATTCAGGAAATTGTTTGTGGATACTCAGCATGATCGGTAATTTTTTGGCAATTTCCTGTTTGCGACTACCCGGCAACAAGGCGATGATCTTTTTATTCCTAAGCTTATTGTTTGAAATGAATTCAGGATCCGGAACAAAATCCTCGATCACATCGAGCAAAGGATGCCCCACATAACTTACATCAAAGCCATATTTGCGGTAAAAATTTTTCTCGAAGGGTAGAATAACAATCATTTTATCAATGTCCCTTTTTAGTTTATGAGCCCTGCCTGCCTTCCAGGCCCATATCTGCGGAGAGATATAGTATACTGTCTTGTAGCGATTTTTTTTTGCCCATTCTGCAATGCGCATATTAAATCCAGGATAATCTACAAATATAAGTACATCAGGTTTCCAAGTCGAAATATCAGTTTTACATAAACTTATATTTTTCATGATGGTTCCAAGGTTACCAATCACTTCCTTAAAACCCATAAAAGCAAGTTCCCGGTAATGTTTTACAATCGTTACGCCTTGTGCAAACATCAAATCTCCACCCCATCCCCTGAATTCAGCCCGGGTGTCGAACTTTTTGAGTTCTTTTACCAGGTTTGAAGCATGAAGATCACCAGAAGCCTCACCGGAAATGATGTAATACTTCAATTATTTGGGAATTTGAGAATTTGAGAATTTGGGAATTGGCTGTCGCATGAATAATTGATTATTGATCATTGAAATCAGTCGCTAAAAAATTTGACCACAACATATAGTGCGCCGAGTAAGAACAGAACCATGATCCCTTTGGAAGTGCGATTGGCTTTCCTGTTCAGATAATAATTAATGACGATGAGATTGGCGCTCAAGCCCGTTGTGATCATTGTTCCTTCTGAAACATAGAACCAATGAAACATCATGTGTAAAGGTATTTCTATAAGATAAAATATGCCGTAAACGCTTAAGGTTACAAGCAATGCAAGTGTAAAGCCAAATGGGAAATTATCTTTTTTAAACATTGCCTTCCCAGTTTTTTAGATTTGCAATGGCATAGTGCGCCGTGAGATCAAATTGAACAGGTACTATCGAAACATAATCATTTGCCAATGCCCAAACATCTGTGTCATCCCCATTGTCATGGTTAATAAAATCTCCGGTAAGCCAATAATATTTGCGCCCATTGGGGTCAGTGCGTTCGTCGAATTTCTCTTCGTATTTGGCAACAGCCTGCCTGCAGATTCTGTAGCCTTTCAGTTTCCCATATTCTACATAGGGAATATTCACATTTAGCAATGTGCCTTGAGGAAGCGGATCGGCCAGAAGCTTTCGGGCAAGTTTTGTAGCTACTTTTATGGAAGCATCCATAGCGGCCTGGTGCGAATAATTAACCAGTGAAAACCCTATCGCCTGGATGCCTTCAATAGCACCTTCTACCGCTGCCGACATGGTGCCGGAATAGATTACATTAATAGATGCATTGGAGCCATGGTTGATACCAGAAACCACAAGGTCTGGCTTTCTGTGAAGCACTCGGGCTACGGCAAGTTTTACGCAATCAGCAGGAGTACCCGAAGCCTGGAAGCATCGTACCCCGCTAAATACTTTCACCTCATCAAGCCTGAGGGGTTCTGAAACTGTTATAGCATGTCCCATACCCGATTGCGGACTGTCTGGTGCCACAACCACCACTTCTCCAATAGTTTTCATTGCCTTTACCAGGGCTGCTATTCCTGGCGCGGTTATTCCGTCATCATTAGTGACCAGTATTACAGGCTTATCTAAAAGTTTTTTTTCGGGTTCGTTGTAAGGCAATCTGTTTATTTTTTTTCAAAATTAATGATTTTGAAGGGAACTCAAGCGAGATGATGTCGAGATGTAAATAGTAGCAATTCGTAAAAGAATTTGAAAAAAAACTGCAAAAGGTGCTGAGGTATTACAAAGAATGCAGAGTCTCATGCAACGATTAGGATATTTCTTTGTGACCTCCCTATAGCATTTGTTTTTTTGTCGACAACTAGTAATTATGCTTTTCAATCCCAGGGGGAACGCGTGTTGGTAGAAATTAAATACGTAGTCTTTTAAGAATCCAATGGGATGACATGATTATAGAGAATCCATAAAGTATCTCTTCGAACCCTGAAGTGGTAACAGTAAGATATTTGCAATCAAGAGTTAAGTTTTATTCCTGGTTTTTTCAATGCCTTTGCAGTGTTTGTTTTTTCAGTTACATCCATTACAAAAACAATTCTTGCCTTTCTCCCTTCAAAAAGCATATCATCAGCATGAACTTTAACCATCATTTTAGTCCCGTCTTTTTTATAGTGCTCCCAGGCTCCTATTTTATAAAAGGTTGGGTTTGTAGATCTCATATCAATAAAACGTTTCTTCTCTTCAGCAGATCGGATATCGAAAGCTGTCATATTCAAAAATTCTTCCCTGGAATAGCCATATTGATTTAAAGCGGCCATGTTTGCATCTAGAAAGGTTAGGGAATCTTTTTCTAAAACAAACATAGGTAAGGGGTTGGTTTCAAATAAATTCCTGTATCGCTGCTCACTCTCTATTAGTTTGAGTTCAATTTCTTTCTCTCTTGTAATATCAAGATTAAATCCTGTGAGTTTAATTACTTTTCCTTTTTCGCCTTTGCTGATAAAAAGTTCATTTCTGATATATTTTACTTTTTTATTCTTATCAATGATTCTGAAACTGAACTTGATTTCATCATTTTCAGCAACAGTTGTATCAGATGTCATATTGTTAAAGGTTTCACGATCTGCAGGATGAATAAAGCCTGAAAAGGTTTGATAAGAGGCTTTAATTTCTCCGGGTTCGTAACCAAGAATGCGATATGCCTCGTCAGACCACCTTGTTTCAAAGGTTTCCATATTCATACTCCAGCTTCCCAAATGTGCCAGCTTTTCTGTTTCTTTTAATAATTCCGAGGTTTTTTCGAGTTCATTGATATATGTTTGCCTATCATTTTCAAGTTTTATCTTTTCAAGGGCATTTTCGATGGTATTGGTTAAACGGAAAATGTTCGATTTGATAAAATAATCATAAGCCCCTTTCTGTATGGTTTCAGCGGCAAAGGTCTCAGAGACGGATCTGGTGATAACTATTACAGGAATATTTTTATGCTCTTTGGCAATAATTTCGAGCACCTTCCACGAGTCGAAAGCCGGGAGGGAATGGTCAGTAAGAACAATATCAGGTCCAAATTCCTTTATTGCTTTCACAAAAGTAGTTTGTTTCTCTACTTGTTTATATTCGAAATTTATTTTTGATTTTTCCAGTTGCCTTTTTATGACTTCTGTATCGAATGCATTACTTTCGAAATGAAGTATCTTTATCAATGGTGTCATACGTTTTAATCTTGATCTTGGTAAGTCCGGTTTTCTCTAAGTAAATTTATTGTTTAAGATTGTTGGTCTTGACAATGGGTTTGCAAAAATAAGAATATCCTTTTTAATCCTGGTAAAATCATTGTTTTTTGGTGCGAAAATAGAGAGATTCAATTTGACTGATTGTGATTTTTGTCAAGATTTGACTTGACTTTCTATATTTCTATAAGAGTCTCAATTAAGTGGGCCAGATGTTCTGATTTTCAAAAAGTGTGATATTTATTATATCAACTTTCGATAATAATCCCGAAACTATCAAACAACGAGATGGCCTCAGGCAAGCTGAACTTTGCCTGCTTGGCAATATTCAATTGCAAGGGGATGAAATAATTGCGGGCATTAACAAAATTAGCTTTGCTGATATCGCTTTCGCGAAAAACGGCATTTAGCAGATCTGTCCCTTCAAAATTGGATTCTGTAAGATTACATTGTGTGAAGTCAACTTCATGGGCTTTGCAATCTGTAATGGCTATTTTTTTCAGGCTCTTTCCAAAAAAGCTGGAAAAGTCGAGCGCTGAATTTGTAAATTTCATATTGAATAGATTGGTTGCTTCATACCATAAAATGCCAATTGCTTTGGAATTGACTATGGATATATTGACAAACGAGGCATTCTTTACTTTCATCAGGGAAAGATCGCATCCGTCAAATACGCAATCGTGAAAAATAGCTCCTTCAAAATTGGCCCCATACAAGTTGCATTTGTGGAACTTGCATTCATTAAATTCTCTGCCCGGCGGCTCTTTGTCCTGGTAGTTTACATTTTCAAATAAGGTACGGGTGTGAACATCAATGATTCCGTTTTTCTTAGTACTGAAGGGCATAATGAGGGTGATTATTAAAATCCTTTCGGGTTTCAATATTACGATTTTTTGAGTTTGTCGAAAGGATGTATTGCCCCTAATTAATAGAAGATTCCTTGGCGCGATTGCTTCCGGTTCTGTGCTTATGCCACAAATGAAAGGCTTTACCTACAACTACAATGATTAATATGATACCTATTATAACCCATGTATTCCAAAACCACATATAATTTATATTTATCACTATGACAATCAAAAGCAGGATATGTTCAAAAATATCAATGATTTATAAATATTGCATTGATTAAGAACAAAAAAGAGAAAGGGATGAAAATTTATTTTCATCCCTTTCTCTATCACCATCTATCTCTCTTTTTATAGTTTCACTATATGCCGGATGGCAAAACCATTATCGAGTGTTACCTTGAGAATGTAAACACCAGGTGTCAAATGATATTGATCCGCATTAATATCAAACTGGTATTTTCCGGCAGGTTGATTCTGTTGATTGAGGTATCCCAATTGTTTCCCTGTTACATCCAGTATTTCAAGACTGACTTTAGATTTTTTTACCAGGCTGTATTCTATGGTTGCTTTGTCATAGAAAGGATTGGGATAAACATTAAAATCCTCGAGCCCTGATAATGTTTCCTCAATATTGGCATACCCGTCAAGCACAGTAAATGAATCCGTTATGGTACATCCGTCTTTTGATGTTGCCGTTACCCTGACCATAAATATGGCCCTCCCTTTGGAATCTTTTGAAGCGGCATGAACATCAGCAGCAGAATAAGTGACAGTGGCTGCCGAGTCAGAATCTGTTTTTGTGGTTCCGTTTCCGAAACTCCAGGAATAATTCCTGTATTCACCGTATCCGCTTATAGCTTTAAACGTATCAGTAGCAGAATTTATCAATAATCCATTCGCTTTAATTTTGATTGGACTATTCGGATAAACCGTAACGAATTGCTGATTGGAATCAGTTGGCAATGGATAACTTGTTGTGCAAGATATGGTATTGCCTGACAGATCTTTGAACGTATCTGTTTCATTCAGGTACAACCTGTATCTGCCTCCCTCAGGATACCTGTTGTATACCAATGTAGTTAAAGAATCAGCAGGTGGAGTTGTAGTAGCTGTCTGAAGGTTGACATCCTCAGGCAGATCCACAGGATTGTTAAGTTTCACAGGATCCCCAAAGTTCCAGGTATGAATTTTAACACTCTTATCATGACTTATAGTCCTGACATGTACCGTAAACGGATAACAACCGTCTGATGAGCCTAAAATCGCGAATTTTGGTGCAGGCCCGATTATTTTTAACAGATGCGGTTTGTAAATAGTACTTGTACAGCCTGATATGCTGCTGTTCACAGTAAGCCTGACACCAAAAGTATCTGCAACCGGATAGTCGGCCAGGTATTGTGTCATTGTGCCAAGACGGGTTACAGGCTTGCCGAATCCTGTCGCCCAGATCTGGTATTCAATTGTATCCATAGCAACAGTAGAATCAATTATTCTTCCATTGTTAAAAAACTTGTCTGTATATTTATTTCCGGTAATCGTGCTGCTGTCATAAAATGCAACGATCCTTGGGGGACAGTAGGTTAATGTATCTCCAGGGCGTTCGAGGCTGAATTTTGATTTGACCTGAATAACACTCATCATATTACGCCTTTGGGTGAAAACATTACATCCTCTCCAGTCAACTGTTTTCATGGTAATGGTATACACTCCCGGTTCGATATATGTTGGCATTCTATAAGAATTGCCTTTTACCAGGATTCTGTGGAATAAAGTGTCACCTGGAATTCCGAAATTGAACCAAATCTGTTCGGGCTGATAACCTGCCGGCATTGATGAGGCAAATTTATTATTGGTAAGTGTGTCTCTGTATGCTGTTGGACCT
This sequence comes from Bacteroidota bacterium, assembly GCA_013288555.1. Taxonomy (GTDB): domain Bacteria; phylum Bacteroidota; class Bacteroidia; order CAILMK01; family CAILMK01; genus JABDEJ01. Next base: position 72,771 of record JABDBQ010000009.1, read on the forward strand.
CCAGAAGCGCCTGTATAATCCCAGGGTGCAAAGTCTATTGTATTTGAGATGCCGACTTGTTCATCTGCGCCATTCAAACAACCCGGTGGGGGAGGGCCACCACCCGGAGGCAGCGGACAGTTGGTGCTCCAATACCTTACATACCAGTGAATTGTGGTAGGTTGTCCGAGACAGATAATGGAATCATCAACCCAGAATGTGGCATAATGACCATAAACAAGATAATATGTAGCCGATTGTTCGCAACCTTCAAGGTTTCTTGATTGTGAATTGATTGTATAAAATCCGGGATAGGGAATTGATAATTGCGGAACCTGACCGGGTGTAATGAATGAATCTACTGCCTTTGGCCCACCCAGGCGCAAAATTTGGGTATGACTTAAGACTTTGAAACCAGGATCAGCATAAATGGTAACATACGGTTTGCCGCAAATAGCCGATATGCGTCTAGCCCTGGAATCAGATAATGGAATATTCACATGTCCGCGCGTAATTAAGGAATCCAATTCTCCGGATGTATCTGTCCCGTAAACCGGGAAATTGAATAGCTCTCTTTTGGGTGGTAGCCCTGCGGTGGCAGACATTGAAGGAATAACGATATACAGGTGAGGCGTGTCAATATAATTGACATGGAATTTTACCTGTGCTACAGAATCGTTTTCGGTTGAAAATGGGTTCAGGGTTGCTGAATCTGGCCAAAACCCTGATACGCCATTATGTGGCATGCTATAATACCATTGTCCTCCATTATTCGTATAAGATGGATTATCGCCATAACTGTTTCTGATAATATTATACTGGAAAGCAGTGATATCAGTTTGATTTGTGTCTTTCGGATACAGGTTAATCCGCAATCCTTCATTTATATAGGGTTTGTTTGAACTAAAATCATATGTTCCTCCACTTGTAAGCGGAGTCCAGTTGATTGTAGGTGCTGCCTGGCAAATATGACCATGCTGAGATTCGGAACTGTCAACAAGTGTCTTGGATTTTACGGCCCCTGAAAAAGGTAAAATATTATAAATTCTAAAATTCGCATCAAGTTTATTGAAGCATATATAATCATGATACCAGGCTGTATCGTAGCATGTTCCATTTTGAAGAACGATTCCGATTGTTTTACAACCTGAATCTCCATTATTGTACCAGTAATTGCCTTGCCATGGTATGTTATTCCAGAAGGCATCGGGTCCGCCGGCCGGATAACCATTTACACCTGGAGTATAGCCAAGGCTCGGATCGCCTGTAAAGCCAAAATCAAGTGTGCTGTCGTTTGCATTAGAGCAATGTTTGTACCTGACAGCATTTGCAGAGTCAAATACGATCCACCAGTGGCTGGCACCTGCAGTTGGTATGGTCTGGCTTAAATCAATTTTGAAAGGATAACTAGCACCTGTACATGCATTTAGCTGATTATTAAGCATAAAACCGATCAAAGGTGGGCCATTGGGACCCGGTGAACCTTTGGGTGTGAGTTCAGTTTCCTGCATTTCCCATGTCATTTTGCAATAGGCCGCTTTATTCCAGGATGCGTCTGGTGGTCCTTGCTTCAGTAGGATACTGGTGCTGTCTGAACAGCGGGTTACGGCATCAGTTACTTTCATGTTTACAACCTGGACGCCAGATGGCGGAGGGCCATATTTACCTCTGAAATAATGGTATGGAGCAGCCAGGACAGAGTAATTACAATCCCAGTTTTTATTAGAAGCCGTTGAGATACAATTTGTTCCGCTTGGGTCATTAAACTGCCAGTAATAAGTCAGGCTATCACTTGCCATCGGATAATTTTTCCATTTGCAGGTATCCTTAAATGAATGTTCCGGATCGGTCACATTCAATATAGTATTATCATCAATGGCATTATGCAACCTGTATTTTATGGAATTATTTGTAAACCTCACCAGGTTCGGCAGCTGACAGGTAGATAGGTTGGAATCGTGCATGGCATTATATGTCAAGGTTCCGCTGGAAGGAATATAAGCTTTGGATGGGATAGTACTTCCTTTGGTCCAGGTTTGTATGTCTTCTGTGGAATCGATATAATAAGAGTACGTGCTGTCAGTCGGTTTTAAAGTTACTGAAGTAACAAATGGCATTTTATGTCCGCCGTAGCAATCCTTTATGGTATCAGCCGTTTCGCTGATAATTTTAGCGTCACAATACTTGTAGCTGACATGGGCCACAGGTTTATTCGTATTATGGTGAAATGTGCTGTAAGTAACGGTCTGGGGCCCACAACTGGTTTTATTGGCGTTGACAGATGCAAAATAAAATCTTGGCATTGGGGTTGCGGGATAATAATTGTTTATAGGTAAACTGGCGCTTATCTGTGACAGATCAATGGCAGCTTCCGGCCCCGTGATATGGGCAATAAAACAAGTATCCAATGTACCGCACGTTGCACTGCTGACCTTGAAATTGATCAGGTAGTTTCCGGGATTACCTACGAATTTATGATTGGCAACCCAGTTAAAATTAGAAATGTCATTTTGACCACTGTTAGGGTCTCCAAAAGACCATGCCCAGTAAACAGCACCGGTTTGCTGCTCCGCAGCGAACGTCATCCCGTATTTTGATGCATATGACCAGCATACGGTATCTTTAAAATACGTTTTGATCCGGAAGCGGTTTACCGTAATAGTTTGCGTATCAGAAGCGGTACATCCCAGTACATTTTTAATGGTATGAACAACTTTATATGTGCCCGGGTCGAAAATATGATACGGACTAAATACGGTGCTATCGATTTTTGAACCATCACCAAAATCCCAGTAATATGATTTCAGATATAATCCTGATGTATCCATGTCTGGATTAAAGTTTACTGAATCCCTATTACATGCTGCAGAGTTGTTTCTTGAAAAATCTGCGTTCAGGCCCCTGATAACTAT